>JAAYYB010000136.1 GCA_012515615.1 Fibrobacter sp. | reverse complement strand
GACCGGCCTGCTCCCCCTGTTCGGTTACCCTTACAAGAGAGGCCGTCTCTACATGTCAAATGAGCAATTAACATGGATAGACCCTTTCATCTATCAAGAGTGGCCAGTTCGACTGGCACACCAGAGAACGCAAAGAGAAGACGCAGAGATGCGTCCTTTGCGTTTTAATTTTTTACTTGGATCATGAGAAATGTAGCAATTCTGATTTATACTAAAAATTCTATTAAACCGGTGGGAAAATGGCCACCAAAACCCGCCAACGTGCGCCAACCCTCAAAGCAGGCCAGCGCACGTTGGCCACGACGTTGCACTCAATCGACGAGCCGCAGCGGATTCGCCTCTTTGGTGCGCCTGACGCAGCTAATTCTCGCTTGAAAACTAAATATATAGAGGTCTCCTTATTTTTTTTCCTGTTTCTCTAATGCATCGTTTATCAATGCACCTATCCGACGTTCCTGAAAAGTATCCGCCAGTTTTTTTAACTTACGTGCAAAAGGGACATATTGTTTTCCTGAAGTTCCGATATGTTGAGCCCTTTTACTCAGTTGCATCATATCGCCGCGCAGAAAATATTGTTGAAGGATTTTCAGTTCTTCCACTGGCGGAAGAACTACTGGTCCTGAAATCTTTTCTTTATATTTCTCTTCATAGATCCATTCTATCTGGATATTTTCTTTAATCATGTCTGACAGTTTCCCCAGATCAATAGGTTTTGGCAAAAAGCCATTAAATCCTGCTTCTCTGCATCGTTCATCTGTTACATTTGTTATACTTGCCGACGTTGCAATCATAACGATGTCTGAAGATTCAGGTATTCTTTTGATTTTTGCCGCAGCATCAAATCCGCTCATACCCGGCATTAATAAATCCATTATTATGAGATCATACTTAATTTTACGAGCCATAGCCAAGGCCTCAAAGCCATCACTCGCCTCTGATACATCAAAGCCTATCTGTGAGAACCACTCTTTAAGCACCTGACGATTTGTCTGCCGGTCATCGGCAATCAATGTTTTTTTCCGAGCGCCTTTATAACCAGTAATAATCTTTCCAGACTGTTTGAACGGAACCACAATATCCGTAGTTATAAAAGTGAGATCAAACCAGAACCTGGTTCCTTTTCCAAACTCGCTTTCTACAGATATATCTCCACCCATCATCCGTATCAATTGACGACTAATAGGCAGTCCCAACCCGATGCCTTCAATTGCGGCAGTAGTTCTAGCCTGTTCAAAAGGTGTAAATATTCTCGGTAATTCTTCAGAACGGATACCTGTGCCGGTATCTTTTACTTCAAAACGAATAGTACAGAGCCGACTCTTTACATCACCGGTTTTCTCATCCCAACACAATATCACTGAAGTACGACAATTGACATATCCCGAATCAGTAAATTTAATTGCATTTCCCAGCAGGTTGAGTAAAACCTGGCGAAGCCGTGTTTCATCAGCAATTATGCCTTTAGGAATATCGGGCTCAATCTGAAAAAGAGTAGATAATTCTTTTGCCTCAGCCTTGATGGTGATGATATCTCTGATAGAATCCAGGAAATGCCGAAGATCTATTACGGAAGGATGCAGCTCAATTTTATTTGCTTCGATTTTTGACAAATCAAGAATATCGGAAATAAGTGCCAGCAGATGTTCTCCGCTGCTTTTCATGATTTCAATGCCTGTTTGCTGATGTTCATTCAGTGTGCTGTCTCGTTCAAAAAGCTGAGCATACCCAATAATTGCATTAAGAGGGGTTCGCAGTTCATGACTCATGTTTGCCAGGAAACGACTTTTTGCCCTGTTGGCAGCTTCTGCAGCTTCTTTTGCCTTTTGAAGCTGTTTATTGGTTTCAGATAATTCTCCTGTACGCAACGCCACAAGATCTTCCAGATGCTCTCGATATTTTTTCAGTTCCATCTCAGCTTTTTTGCGTTCATCGATATCAATGCGAACTCCAACCATACGTGTTATCCTGCCATCATCATCCCTGTTTACAATAAATCCCTGAACCAGCATCCACCGATATGTTCCGGCTGCATGCCTGAACCTGATTTCATATCTGTTTCCACCTGTTAATCGTTCCTGGACTGTCTTGTCAATGGCCTTTTTCATTAATTCCCGATCATCCGGGTGTATCAATTCTATCCAGTCATCAAAACTAACAGGCTCGTATTTTGGTTCATAACCCAGAGCGGTATAACTGTAAGGTGTCACATACCAGAGATTATTTACAAGATCCCAGTCCCAGATACCAATTTGTGCGGCTTCAAGAGTAATTCGCAGACGTTCTTCAGATTCTTTAAGTTTCTCTTCGGCTAATTTACTTTGTGTAATATCGGTAATCATTGCAAAAGAACCTTTATAATTTTTCTCCTCATCAAAAACTGGAGTAGCAGAAATCAGCGTCCAAACAACTTGTCCATTTTTATGGCGAAAGCGTCGCTCATAAATTTCTGAACTGCCGCGTTTTGATATTTCCATCTTTTGGACAAAATCATTAATATCCTCTTCGAACATATATTTCATACTAGATACGTCCATCATCGCTTCACGCTGATATCCCACTATCTCTTCTACCCGTTTATTTACAAAAGTTGTTATGTTATTCTCATTTATCGACCAGATACCTTCATTTGTAGTATCAACGATTCTACGGTATTTCGCCTCACTTTTCTGAAGATTTTTAAACATCAGTAAAGTAGTGAGACCATCACTGAGCCTTCTTCCTATTTCCTGAAAGAGATTTCTATCCTCCTGTGTCCATACTCTTGAATAAGAGATTTGATCCATTACCAGGCTCCATGGTTTGTCCACTTTGGGATAAAGTACCATACTGATAAAACTCTCGAAATGATATCTCTCTATAAGTTCTTCATCTAACGGATAATCTGCCTTTTTACCAAATGTCACCGGACGACCTTCAGCATCAACCAACTTTTTAATAATTTGATAAACAGCTTCTGTAACCGGCATTTCAGTTTCTCTTGTATATACATTATCTGATTCTTTTTTTGCGCGTTCCATCGGAATTCTAAACGTTAAGGCATGCGGATCACATGGATATACAAGAAGAGCACGATCTACATCAAAGATTGTAATCATGGTATCAAGAACATCGCTCATCATCTGCTCAAGATCATTAGTACCACGAATAGCCTGGTTTATCAGATCCATGTTTTTAAAGAAGTTTATAGTTGAAAGATGTTCCTCCTCAGCAGCTTTACGGTCATGAATATCAAGACGTATACCTGTCAATCTGGTAACTAATCCACTTCTATCACGCTCATAGCCATAACCTTTTGAGAGAATCCATCGATAGGTATCATCGGCCTGCAACATTCTGACTTCATACTGATACTCTTTGAAATCCCGTGATACCACCTTTTTCATCTTTCCAGCCACACTATCGCGATCCTCAGGATGTACGAGTTTGAGCCAATCGGCAGATTTTCTGGGCTCAGTTTGCGGCTCATACCCGAGCATCGTGTAGTAAACAGGTGTGGCATAAACCAGATCATTTACAACATCCCACTCCCAGATACCAACACGACCCACCTCCAGAGTTATTCTGAGCTGCTCCTCTTTTTTCAGAAGCTTTACCTCTGCGGCTTTCCGCTGTGTAATATCGTTAATCATCCTGAAAAAACCGGTATAATTATTATTTTCATCAAACACCGGGGTAGAAGAGAGAATGGCCCATACCTTACTTCCATCTTTATGCCGGAACTGCTGCTCGTAAATTCCTGACTTTCCTGTTTTCCAGGCCTCTATCATTTCCTTATATGCAGCAATATCTTCCTTGAACAAAAATTCGGTTTCAAGATGATTTATCAGCTCTTCATCGCGATACCCGAGAATCGCTTCCATCTTGTTGTTTACAAAGCTTATAACATTATTTTTGTCTGTCATCCAGACACCCTCATTTGCGGTATCCACAATTCTACGGTATTTCGCTTCGCTTTTGCGAAGATCACGGAAAATCAGCAGTGTGGTAAGTCCATCACTCAATCTTCTTCCTATTTCCTGAAAAAGATTTTTTTCCTCTTCTGACCAGACTCTCGCATAGGAGCACTGATGCACTCCAAATGCCCATGGTTGACCGGTTTTGGGATACAGGGCCATTAGAAGCTGACTTAAAACATGAAAACGTCTTGAAATTTCAGCATTCAAAGGATATCGGGAACCTGAGCCCATGGTTACCGGTTTACCCTTTTCCTTTACAATTACTTTCAGGTATTCTGAAACCGCCTGATCCATCGGCACTGGTTTCTTGACACTATCCTCTATCGGGTTTTCTAAATTTGTACGAGCCATCGGAACAAACCAGGATGATGCCTCCGGGTCGCAAGGGTAAAGAAGCCAGGCACGATCGGTATTAAATATCTTTCGCACGACATCAAGTACATTGCTCATCATCTGCTCAAGATCTTTAGTACCGCGAATTGCCTGATTAACCCGATCCATGCTTTTAAAAAAGTGTATCGTTCCAAGTCGATTCTGTTCGGCCAGTTTACGCTCATTGATATCGGTACTTATCCCGGTGAGACGAGTTGCTATTCCATTGTTATCATACTCAAAACCGAATCCTTTTAACTGAATCCACCTGTACGTTCCATCAGCCCGCCGTATCCGCACCTCAGACTGATACTCTCTAAAGCCACTGGACAGAGCACTCTGGTATAGTTTTTTTAAAGTATCCAGATCATCCTGATGCACTCTGTCAAGCCATATTTGCTGGCTTTCAGGTTCAGTTACCGGACTGTATCCCAGCATAGTGTAATAGGTTGGAGAAGCCACCAGAGTATCGTTTATTAAATCCCATTCCCAAAAACCGACCTGAGCTGCTTCCAGAGTAAAATTAAGGTTCCTTTTATACTTCTGAAGCGCATCCTCAACTTTCTTGCGATCGGTTATATCGGTAAAAGTTACAACGACCTGAGTAACTTCATTTTCTTTATTTAATACAGGATCGGCGTTAATTAAAACCCAGATATCATTCTCATCTTCCGGATGATGAATCCTGGCGGTAAAATTTCTTATTGGCTTACCTGTTGAAAGTACTTGAGCCACTGGATTTTTCCGGGAAGGGATAAGATGTCCATCTTCATTATAAAACAGACTTTCGAATTCATTTGGTTTTTTCCTTTTTAGCTCATCTTCTGTAGACCTCAAAAGTTTCTCTGCCTTTGGATTTGATATCAGCATCTTCCCATCAGCATCATGAACGATAATCGCGACCTGAATTTTTTGAAGCCAGATCCGGTTTTTATCTTTATATCTAATCAAATCCTCTTCAACAGAACCGTTATTTGGCAACTGTTTTTTTCGAAGAATATCATTTGTTGAGGGTAAATCAGGGGCCGGGTTTCTAAGTACCCTGGATTTTTTTTTATGACTCATTTTACATTCGCTGTCAATATTTACGGTATTTATTGACTAAAGATACAAGTTCACCGATATCAAAAGGCTTTTCGATGAAATCATCAGCGCCTGCCTTTTCGGCCTCCTCCCGATCTTTTTTCTGTGTTGCAGCAGTCATAAAAATCACAACTGAGTCCGGCTTATTCTGCTTTATTTTTTTACACAACTCCCAGCCATCGGTATCCGGCAGACGGACATCAAGAAGTACTATTGAAGGGTTCTGATTTTCAAACATCTCCATTCCCTCCTGCCCTGTAGTCGCCACATTACAGGTTATGTGCCTCATCCTCAGGTTCATCTTTACCAGTTCAGCAATTAACAATTCATCTTCAATAATAAGTACAGAGTCATTCATAAGATATCTCTTTTGGTAAAGTGAAATAAAAAGTCGATCCTTTTCCGTATTTTGATTCTACCCAGATTCGTCCGCCTTGTGCTTCAATGATGTTCGAAGCAATAGAGAGTCCTAAACCGGAACCGAAACTGCGGTTCTTTTCATCACGAATCCTGTAGAATTTTTCGAATATTTTTTCTTGCTCTTCGGGTCTGATTCCCGGTCCGGTATCGGAAATTCCCACCCTTATGAACTCATCGGTTTCTTTGATTTCTATTGTAATTTGCCCTTCGTTTTTAACATAGCGAAGAGCATTATCAAGGAGATTTCGTATGACCTGTCCTGTTTTTTCCTGGTTCCCTACCACTCTGTGTTTATCCGGTACCATATTATGAACAGTCAAAGGAAATCCTGAGGGTAAATTAAGAGCATTTATGACCCTTTCTATGACTTCCCCGACATCAAAGGGCTCTATTACAATGTTGAAATTCCTGTTTTCGATCTTAGAGATATCAAGGAGATTTCCAATTAAGGCGGAGAGTCGTTTGGACTCCGATACGATCGTTGATAAAACATCTGCTCTCATTGAATTATCCATCTGTGAGTATGATGCAAGCAGAGTTTGAGCATACCCCAGTATACTTGTCAAAGGAGTTCTTAACTCGTGGGATGCAAGCGCGACAAATTCTGTTTTAATAGTGTCGATCTTTAAAAGCTCCTTATTGGCTTTTTCCAGCTTGATATTTGCAACACGCAGCTTTTCAGCTGTTTTTGACAATTCTTCAGTACGACTCTTAATCCTGTACTCGAGCTCCTCATTGAGACTCTGAAGCTCTCTTTCTGCAGCCTTTCTGGTCTCTATCTCTTTTTTCAGATGGATGTTTATTTTTCTGAGAACAGATGCCTGAAGTCTCAATTTTTTTTTCTGATTTACAATTTGCAGATGGGTCTTTACACGGGCAAGTACTTCTTCATACTGAATCGGCTTGGTTATGTAATCTACTCCGCCAAGTTCAAATCCCTTGACCTTATCCTCTACGCTGGTAAGTGCTGTCATAAATATCACCGGAATATTCTTAGTCGATTCATCAGCTTTTAATCTTCTGCAGGTCTCAAATCCGTCCATGTCCGGCATGAGTATATCCAGTAATATCAGATCAGGCTTTAGATCCCTGGCACGCCGCAATCCTCCCGTCCCAGTCTGAGAGACTAAAATGGTAAAGCCGCATTTCATCAGGTAATCGCCAATTACAGCTAAATTCTTAGGCTGATCATCTATAATAAGTATCGTTGCGGGCAGAGTAGATCCTGTACTAAATTCATCGATCATCATGAATCCACAGTTAACATACAAGCACCACTTCGGCAGTTAAAAAAACACAAAAACTCTGCATTTATGATGGCAGTTTACAGTCACATGAAATCTGTCGGCTCGACTCATAACAGTTGTCTGGCATAACTCACTGTTTTATCTCTTATACCCCTGAAGGAAACCAGAACATGCACTGTACTGCTCTTCTCCCTTGTTAATTCTTTTTCCAATATTTCAGGAGCTGGTTGTGACCAATAAGCTATTGTTAAACAGTGCATTTTCTATGCCAAAATCATGAGTTTTGTGAATCCCTTATGCACAAGGGTTTACCCTGATCCGGGAGCATAAAGTCAGGTATTATACCGTAACTCCGCAGAAAATACGTAATAGGTTATACTGCCCCGATACATGCAATAGTTAAGAGAAAAGACTTTTTGAAAGATGGCGCGCTTAATACAAGTAATTAACAAGAATATGGAATTTCTGGAAAAGGGTGCCCCCTCTTGCGCTCCAGCCCGTCGAAGATGCCGGTCTTGCGCTTTCACCCCGTGTTGTCCTCCAGTTGTGCTTAGCAGGTATGGATATCACATTTTCAAACACCTATGCGGCCGCAATAGCGAACTGGCCTGGCCCACCATAGCCTTGGCGAAGGAGGCTGGTAGATTAAAACTGGTTGTAGTCTGGAAGAAATAAGTACGTACCTGTAATGTGGGAAGGGTTAGTTCATCGTTTCCAGTTCAGGGTGAGAAGTTCAGCGTTAACCAGGAACGAACTATCAATGTTTCACCCCGGAGGTGACTTAGTGATTCGGCGTTTTAAGTTACTATTACACCCCTGAGGTGACTTTGTGATTTAAATCACCGTTTCACCCCTGAGGTGACTTTGTGATTTAAGTCACCGTTTCACCTCAAGGTGAATTTATTATTTAAGTCATCATTTCACCCCTGAGGTGAATTAGTGATTTAACATGTTAAGTAACAGCCTCACCCCAGAGGTGACTTTGTTAATTAAGTCACTGTTTCACCCCTGAGGTGACTTTGTGACTTAACTTATATTATCTCTCCGGGACAGCGCAGAATTCTATTTAATATTTTAGCGCTGAAATTCCATATCAAGATGAGGTACACATGAATGTTTTTATACCACTGCTCCTTGCCTTTTCTATCACCTCTTCCCTGGCGGCCTTAAACGACATCCCCGTTTACCTGGATGCAGGCTGCCCAAACCAGGGTATCCCCAAAAGCTTTGCTCAGGGTCCCTCCGACATGAATCTTCCACAGGTTGAAGGCGGAACAGCCGGTATTCCAATCACCTGCACTGAAGCTCTCTGCGGTAGCGATGCCGCGGTGCTCAAACTCCCCCGCAAACTTGCGGACAGCGAAAATTATGACATGATTTTTAAACTGGCCAGCGACCGTATCCATTCGGTGAAGGGATACCAGGACCTGCGGTTCTGGGTAAAAAACCGCAACAGCACTGTCGCAAAATTCCGTATCACATGCCAGCTTGGCACTTACCAGGCCGGTACCTACAAAAAGATGGAGATCGCCGCAGGAAGTAACTGGACCGAATATGTTATCCCCCTCTCAGTACTGGGAGCAACCGAGTCCATTGCCGGAGTGCAGATTTCAAATCCGGTTGACACATACGGAGGGGCCGACAAAGATGCCGATCCAATCGATATCCTCATCGACTCCATAACAGTCACCGATGGAACATCGAACGGATCTCTTTCTATCCCAAATGAGATGCACTGTGTCCGACCGCCTAACTGGACCTCCACTTTTCTGATCGGCAGTTTTGATAACCGTGATCTTGAAAGCAGCACTATAGCCGCACAGGCCGGCTGCGCTTACCGTTACCAGTACATGATGCCTGAAACGCGCGATTACCATTCACCCAGCACCAAAGGATATCTCTACGACTACGCGATGAAATCACAGCAGCTCGGAGTGAAAACCGCTGTAGTCTGGTATAACCTGGGAAAAAGCGGTGAGGGTTATGACAATGTTTCAGCCAACCTTCAAAGTTCAACATACATGACAGACTACGTAGACAGATACGAATGGGTTCTTGATCAGCTGGAGATGGCCGGGCAGTCCGATTATATGATAATTATCGAGCCTGACATGTATGGGTTCATCATGCGGGGAGACAAATTTCACCCCGAAGATGTAGCGGTCAATATGGAGAGCGCAAATTCGGTGAGCGGAAAAACCTACCCCGCCAATCTGACGGGCCTGGCCACCTACCTGGTTGAGCGCGCCCGGGAGAAGCTCACTCATGGTGTGATTACAGGTCACATGCCCAACCACTGGGGTGCAAACATTCCCGGACAGGTGGGTCAGGGGCGCAAGGAGGCTCATATTATTTCTGGCCTTACAATCGGGCAGTTTATAAAGGAGATGGGACCGGGGATGGGGGATGTTGTGTTCGTTGAAAAATCCGACCATGACGCCGGGCATAAGCCGGCCGGGGAAAACTGGTTCTGGGATTCAACCGGGTACGGTAAATATTTTCTGTGGACCAGATGTATCGCCCATATAACAGGGCTGCCGATTGTCGGCTGGCAGATTTCCGAAGGGAACATGAGTAACGCTGCTACATTCAGGGATGATGCGGTAGAGACTTTCCTGGAGCATCCCGAATGGTGGGTTGACGGCGGATTTGCCGGGATTCTCTTTGGTGCCGGAAACGGATGTTGCTGCAACTATAAAAACGACAACGACGGGGGCTGGTTTGTAAACAATATCGGCACCTACAACAAAAACCCCTACCCTCTGCCCCAGCCAGTTGTAAAGACTATTCCCACGGGGAAACTCCCGGGTGTCCTTCACACGGGCAATCCGGTTATAAGGCGTTTCTCACGGGGTGTGATG
>JAAYYB010000135.1 GCA_012515615.1 Fibrobacter sp. | reverse complement strand
TCCGGCACCCATTCCGGAAAACATTAAAAACCTGCCGGAAATTGGCCGGAATGGGTGCCGAATACCGCCGGAATCACCTGCCGGATAATTTCCGGAATCAGTGCCGAATAAAACCGGATTATGCACTCGGACTTCATGGAAGTCCATTTTTCAACGGGCGAGAACAATACCGGACGACTTTATTTCCGAAAGAACGCGGACGGGTCGGCGGACATCCTGGTCTCGGAGAAGAGGAGACAGGAAATGGATGATAACAGGTATTTGAAGAGGTGCTGAGAAGAGCAGATGCTTTTATACTGATTGACGTAGAATAATATATTCGTTAATAGTATCGGTTTACCAAAAGAGATAATTGAATGCCGGGAAATCTCACCAAATATCTTCAATCAAAGTTTCAGGAAGCATGCCCAACCGGGTGTCAAATTCGATCAGTGGCTGGAAAAGCACAAAGATGTCATCTCGGTGAAAAAAGGGAGCCCGGTGCTTTGGAGGCCGCCGGAGTGGTGGTGAGAAAAAGCTTTTTGGAACATTGACTAAAGGTAATTGACCTATGATTAACCTGCGCAAAATTCACACCGACCGGGGCTCACGCTACTCCACGGGCCGCAGAATATGGTAGAGATCAGCGCCAAATATTCCATAATGAAAACCTTAATGTTAAATCAGAAACCAGAAGCATCCTTTGATTCCATACTTGCATTTGCTTTATTTACCCGAATTCTTGCTCAAATATTCTGCCTCAAAGCTGATTTTGTAATTATCACCATGCATAGTAAGTGAAATATCTGTAGTCGCCGTTTCCCATTCAGAATAAAAGACAAGATGGCCTATTGACAATGCCATACCCCAATCTTGATAATCATCGCGATAAAGAACATTCTTCCAGATTGTATTTGACTCTTTTGGCTCACCGTACTTTTTAACAAGAATCTTCTTAATCGATTCGTAATCAGAAATGTAGTCATTGCGATTCGAGTGCTCTTCAACAAACACATATTTTCCTTTATATAACTTGTCATTAACAAACACGTACGTCACTAATGCACCCAAACCAGCAACTGAAGTCTGGTATCCAAGGATTTTGTCCGTTGAAACATCAGGTATAAACTTTGATTTTTCTATTGCTTTGACCTTCGCTTGACTCATTCCCCAAGTAAAATCCCGGAAACCATCAGATTCAGTGCTTTTTGCAGTTTCTACAGAAGTAATACTGTCAAAGAACCATGTGCCATCATCTTTGAGTATCACTTTCCGCCCATTAGCAGCGGTTCCCACCATATCAGCATATATGCAAACAGCTACTGAAAATAGGAGTAACATAGCTTTTTTCATTGTCAATATTCCTTCCTTTTCTTGTGGACCGGCTATAATCAAAAAGTCACATTCCTTATTAGAGCAGGAAAACCAAATTTCAACGGGCGGCGAAATAACCGCTGTTGTTTTCCTGTATGCAACACCCTTAATTGCGTCCGGGATTGCCGAGCAAATATTTTATTTTCCGCAAGCAAGTCGGGACGCATTTCGCTTCAATAAAATACTTTTGTATGTAACAATCGCAAAAATGCACATATAAAAGATTATACCCTTACGATTACAAATTAAGCAACCCATAAGGCAAACAAACACGGATAGGGATTCCTAAACCAACATCCCTCCCCCCACCCCCACTCTTAAAAACGAAGGGATGGCTGGCAAATTTAGGCTACAAGCTGATTTTCCCGTGCTCCGAAGATGAAACACGCCTCATCAATCTTCGCAACGTCAGCAGTCTTGAATCGAGGCTATTTGTGTGGCGTTAGGGCAGAATACAACGGAAGAATTGATCGATAGTCTTATTCTTCCGCTATTCACCCTGTTTTGCATACCGTTTGAATCCCATGCACTTAGGATTAAGGAAATAAGTTTATTCAGCTCATAGATATCATAAAGAAATCCACTTGTACCCTGCATTCGTTACATATAGTCAGTATGCCCGCTCTTCCGCACAGCATTTCCCATGTCCACCCGGGGCTTCGAAAATAAACCCAACTCAGTTTGTCGGGATCAGTTTCACAACAGGGGCATCTGCGGGCCTCTGGCAGATATCTCTCTTTTAAGATATCAATCACCTCATCCGCATTTAAATGACCCTCATTACATATTACCGGGTATTTTTCGCGAATAAAGGGAGGATAGTCACGATCAAGAAACTCGTCAGCAAGAAGTTCATCTTGATGTTCAATAGAATTATTTACGTCAACCCATGGGAAGAACAGTTTTTTCCTATGACGGTGTCGTCTTCTGCGGAGTATTTTTGAGTCAATCATATTCATTAAGCCTTTCTGTCTCTTCTTAAATTAACCTCAATCGGCGACAGTTTTTGTCGTAATTATATGTTAATTTATTAGTAAGTAGAGCGCATCTATGCTTGACATCAGGAATCTCCTTACATACTGCTGCAGGGGTGAGCGACTGGTGAGCGGCCACTGGAATTCAATGCTAAATAGAGGTATTATTTTCAGTATATTCGAGAGGTTAAAGGTACTGCAGGAAGAGTGAAGTTAATTTTACAGAAAAATAAACTCATATAACATTTGGTCACTACGCCGCATTTTTGGCCACGGTACCCATACCGCCAATGTTGTAAATGCTCTTTCTGCCTGCCGTAATTATGATATATTCAACACTGGCGACACAGGGAATAGGCTCCTAACCCAAATATCATGATCAATTCACCCCTAAAACTGCCTTCAACTTCCCGCCCCAGCAGCACTCGGCAGTATCTTATTTGCATATGTCAATGTACACAGTTTGTATGAAAAAGGCAGGGAAAAGGGTAAAAAACAGGAGAAATCCGAAGACGAAAAAAAAAGGCCATTTTCTGCTAAATCCGCCAGAAAAGCGCCTTTAAATTATATGGGGTGGCTGAGGGGACTCGAACCCCCAACAACTGGAACCACAATCCAGTGCTCTAACCATTGAACTACAGCCACCATGTAAAAAACTATGAATTCAAAATTACGAATTCAGGACTATGAAAATAGCATTTTTCTATAGTCCCCGCAAGCTACTTCTGAAGCACCAGATTGCCCCAGGTGCCAGGGATAAAAGCCTGCGCTCCCTCAGGAACCGATGCCGTTACCTTTTCCTTCTGATCAACCGCAAACACTCCAAACCCTATCGACCTCTCCTCAAAAGGAACTACCCCGGTATCGTACCACGGAACCCGAATCACCACTTTGTCACCGGTAACCTCTTTTGTGATTTCTGTCTGCCACTTCTCAGAAGCATACCGAATCACATTATCCTTCAGGTCACGGGTAAAATGGAATGCTGCCAGAGAATCATTTGCCGGGGTGTAGGAAATAAACCTGTCAGGATATGAGACAAAAGCGTTCTTCCCACTCTTACCATCCAGAGAAAACTGAACCGCTCCGGGTTCCTGATTCTTCTTCAGGACTATAAACAGCGCTTCCTTGTTCCACGCCGTGGCAAACTCAATTTTTCCGGCCTTCTGGAAATTCTCATCTTTAACCGCCGATACCAAAGCCGCGGGAGTTGCACCACTGGCAGCCGCAATCGCTTTCACCGGCTCGCTTTTCTTAACCTTGTCCAGATTCACGATTCCAACCGGGGCTATTGTACCCTTCATCTGCCCGCCCGGGATCGACCAGTCGATCTGAAGAAAATCCCTGCCCCCCACCAGGTTCCTGTTTATCCTTCCGAATGAAAACTCCCCGGCATAATCGCTGATCTTAAAAGTCTTGCTGGACAGCGTGCTCTTTTTTCCATTGGAAAAAAGTGAAAGCGTCATGAATATCGACTTTTTCTTGATCTGCGCAGTGTCAATCTGTGCCCTGGCAATGATCGTATCATTGCGCTGAGTTGTCCATGGCACCGGGGAGCTGAAAGAAACAGCCTGACTGTAAACTGATGCCGCCGCAAAAATAACCGTAGCCGTAAGCGTCGAGATTTTTCTGATCATCATTCCTTTTCCTTTAAAATGCCTGTTACTGGTATAGAATAAATAATATATGTAATGCACACTATAGGTATAAAGTAAGACTTTTTGGAAGAGATTGCCCCAAATACAAGTAATAATAATTAAGAATAAAGAGCTTTTGGAAGAGGGTGCCCCCTCTTTCGCTCCAGCCCGTCGAAGACGCCGGTCTTGCGCTATCACCCCGTGTTGTCCACCTGTTGTGCAGGCAGGTATGGTCATCACATTTTCAAACGCCCTTGCTGCCGCAGATACGAACTGGTGGTAGATTAAAATGGTTATAGCCTGGAAGAATTCAAGCATGTGCTGGGTAGAGATGTCCGGCGGACGTCTCTTTCTACAAAAATTTTAATCTACCTACAGTTCTACGGTGCGATGCGCCGGACAGACAAGACCGCGAAGGTGGTAACTGCCTCCACTGCCGGTGGACAGCACCAGGGGATAGCGGAAGACCGGTTTCCTAACCGGGCTGAAGCGAAAGGGGGGACGCCCCATTCCAAAAAATCTTTATTCTTATTCTTATAGTTTAACATGAAGCCCGGTAAACGCCCAATTCAAAAAACTCTCCCCAGTCCTGTCGCCGCCACATACTCTTTCTGGCGCATATCCTGCGGATCCATTTCGCGTTGCTCTTTTTCGCAGATATAAACTTCATGCGATGGCCGCTCAACCACCCGGAACCCGCTTGCCCTCAGCATCGCCATCACCGCGTTGTGATTAGGCGCCCACCAGTTAGTCGGATCATCGGCAAGCGAGTGCTCAATAAAAGCCATCTTCGGCCACCCCTCCTGATTCATCACCTCTCTTTCGAAAAGCTCTACATTTTCCCTCTCTGCATAGCTTTCCGTTCCAGGAAGAGTCAACGTCTGAAAAACCATCATCTGTGTGGTGATCCTGGAAACTATGTCAAGAGACAAAAGAGGGTACCTCAGATGATAAAAAACACCCATATACCATACAAGATCATACTTCTCTTCTGTACGGGCCAGATCATAAACCTGCATGTTCTTAAACTCAACCCGGTCCTGCAGCCCCAACTGCTGTGCAGCCCAGAACGCCTGGTTCAGATAATGTGAATCAATATCTATGGCAGTCACCTGCGCCCCCAGCCTCGCCAGCTCAAAGCTGTAGAAACCTGCATTGCATCCAATGTCAAGCACTCTCCACCCTTCTAAATCCGGAAGAAAAACTGATATCTCTTTCCATTTATAATAAGGAAAGTCCCCCAACGGATGCTCAGGAGCAGTCTGCGTGCCGTCAGGAAAATGAAGGTTATGAAACCAGGGCCCAAGCTCCTTTATTTTCGCTGCCATTTCATTCATCACTTTTCTCCCCGCTAATAAGCCATCAGGCTCTTTTTTAACTCTTCCCTGTAAAAATCCCTCAACAGTTCAAACCTCCTGCCGTCCTGATCACCGGAAAGCGAATCAGCCGCAAGAGACACATACCCGATACGAAACGCAAGATAAGCGATTCTGAAAAAAGGAAGCCTCATTCTTATATCTTTATCCCCCGACAATTCAACGTACCTTTTGATCAGCTCCTCTACTTCACCAGAAGAAAGCCTGAACTCAATACATAACCCGGCTATATCCCATACAATATTCTGAGAGCCGTGGAAAAACTGATCGCAATGATGCTCCAGGTGATCGACCTTAAAATACCCCCCATTTGTCCTTATCCACTCATGGGGCATCATCCTGCCGTCAACAGCAACCGGTTCACTTTCGTAAATATCGGGCGACACTCCGCAGGCCGCTTCAGCATTTCTACCCCACTTCTCCCCCACCCCAGCCCTCACGTTCCCGATAATCATCTCCTGCATACTGTCAAGAGTAACGGTCAGCTTCGAAGGAAACTTGTTCCTGATAAAGGCGCAATACTGCGCTGCCCTGCCCAAAAAATCATCACCCGGAACAGGAATACTCATCGGTTTTCCGTCAATAACTTTCATAAGCAGAAAACCGTTTGAGAGCTCTTTTACCTGCGGACCGAATCCGCCTTCCGCCAGACGACGCGCCCTCTGCACCAGATACTCTCCATATCTACCCAGTCCGACAAATTTTGCAAGAAAGCACTTCTTGCTATCTGACTTCAGGAGAAACTTTCTTCTCTCATGATGCGGATGTACGGCAGGGAAAGAAGCATCTTCAATAAAATGTGGCCTCCACATACCCGCCGACAGGTTTTGAGCTATTTCCATACCAAACCCGCTCGCTAATCTGCCACTGTCAACCCACAGATTGTCAAATTCACCGGTGAATTTCCGGTACCTGGGCCAGAGCTCACGCGCGCTCTCATTTAAAAACCTGCTCCCATCAGGAATCCAGCTTGGGAACACCACTGTCCTCTCTTCACCAAAACCAAGCCCGCTGAGCTTCTCAAGTGTTCCTGTCAGTGATGACCCACTCAACCCCGGCCCCTCATCGACAACCACAACACTGCAGGATCCTGCCCTCCGCAAAAACTCCTCAGCAGCAGAATCAATCTGAATTCCCCTGGAAAAAGGGTGCCCCCTTGGACGAAGCGTAAACGGCTTTACTTTACACCCCAGAAGTTTCAACTGTGCACTCACCAGTGCCGACAGCGTCGTTCCAATACTCCTTAAACCGATCACAAGAACCGACTCCGGAGACATCTGCTCTTTAAACTGCCGCGCAGCTTCTATATAGGTCTCAGGATACAGCCCATAATAAACAAACCCCTCAGGAACACTGAGCAGAATCTCTTTTATTTTCCAGGACTCTATCTTAAAAAGCAATCGCCTGGCTTCGTTAAGACTCTCTAAATCAATTGCCTCATTGATCCATAAACGGCACACTATCAGACCCGCAAGCATCGACAGTTCTCTGCAGGACTCAATTTTTGTCGAGAATATCTCATCTTTTTCCGGACATAAAAAATCAGTTACACCTGTCTCCAGCTCTCCGCACTCCATCAGAAGCGAAACCGCATTTTGGTAACAGGAACTACTCATTCCGTCAATTCTCGACAGAAGAGATTTGATTCTCCCTGTACACTCCTTAAGAGGCACAGCCTGACGGAAATTACGATAAACAATCATATTTTTTCCCATTGAGCCTGTCTTATGCATCCTGGAAGCGATTATGTGATTTGTGAAAGTCTTTATTCACAAGGGATAAGCGCGATTAGTACTAATCAAGATGCATAAGCCAGGTTGAACATTCCAGTGTGATTAAGGCATGAAAGATTTGCCCCGTAATCGCTTAATGTAATAACACTCACAGATGCCGTCTTGATTTCAAACCGGGTCAGAAAATCGACAGGAAGACCAAGGCAATGCGATATTACCGCCCTGATCGGATCACCATGACTCACTATCGCGACACAGTTTTTCCCCTCCCTGCGCTTCTCCTCCATAAACCTGCTCATCCGTGAAGAAACCTCGATCATCATCTCTCCACCGGGAATCCTTACGGCACTCCTGAACCGGTTAAAAGCAATCCAGACAGCATTCCCTGAAAGCTCTTCAAAACTCTTACCGGTCCACTCCCCACAATCAACTTCATTGATTTCATCACGGATCTTAACCTCCAAACCCCTTCCCCTTGCAACTGCCTCCGCCGTCTCTACAGTCCGCTCAAGGGGACTGGAGATTATTTCATCCAGATGAATTCCTCTAATACTCTCCTCCAGAAACAAGACCTCTTTTTTTCCTGCTTCGTCAAGGTGAACCCCTGAGGCCCTCCCTGCCAGGAATCTTCCCACAGGAAAACAGGAACCATGACGGATCAAAAGAAATGTGGTCATGCTCTGTTTTGCTTTCATTTTTATCATTACATCAGAGTTATTTTTTCAGGACCCTTATCCGGTAATTGTACTTTTCTGCGGGCCGCCAGTAATACTTGTAGGCTTCCGCACCTCTCATGAAATCGAATACCGTAATTCCCTTGTCAATTGAATCAGAGATAACATTGAAAAGAGCAAGGCTTCCAGGGCTGTATTGCGCAAAAGCCGGATCAAATCCCCCAAGGTAAGCATAAGCTTTTTCAGCGCGCACAAGGACATAATAACACGCTACCGCCGAATCACCGCACCGAAGAGTGTAAAGCCGCAATAATCCGCTCGCGAGAAGCTCCGGCGCCGACTGATGGTAAAAGTCCCGAAGCAGACTGCTATTCAGTACGCCGCTTTGATTCCTGCTTTCCCATCTCTTCCCATGCAGCCTGAACAGTTCACCTAAAAAAAGCTCAAGATTTCCTGACTCCGCTCTTTCCATGCGATACTCATTTAACTGCAGTAACCCCTTCGATGCAGAACGGATATTGTTTCTAAGTTTTTTAGGAATCCTGTATTCAAGACTTTTTGAGCTTTCCGGAAGATCCAGATAGGGGCACACACTCCACCTGCTTTTCTCAAAACAGAGGCTTTCGGGAAATTCGGCCCGCAGAAGCGGACTTCCCTCGGGAATGTCCTGCAGATCGATCTCATCCCACTGCTCCGCAATTTTCAGAAGGTATTTGACAAACACACCAGTGACCTCTTTTCTCTTTCCGGAAACTGCCACCAGGTCAAGATAGTCGCTTATACCGGTACCTGTAAAACAGAGCTTCTTCTTTCCTGTTTCTGTTTTATAAATAAACAGAGGAACAAGCCCTGCCAACTTACCTTCGCAGCGCATAACCGGCATCTTAAAGACACTTCCCCCGAAATTCCGCCACCATGGAATTATCCACTGGGGGAACTGAAACGGAGTCGCATCAGGACAACCCTCAAGCAGCCCCTCCCATTCTGCTTTCAGGTCCCCAAGTTCATTCTCCTTTTTTTCCTCCAGCTCAATCATCCACAATCTCTCAACGGGTTATCATCACCAGACATATACAGATCGGCCCGACTCTTCCCGATAAGCATCCGGTAAATCTGACAATAATGATCTGTCATCTTTTCAACAGAGAATTTTTCTTTTGCAATTGAATAACAGACTTCCGGATCTATCTTCTCCACCTCCCCGATTGCCTCTGTCATCTCATCAACGTTTTCCACCAGATACCCATTAACACCATTCTGAACAATATCTGCCAGCGCACCGTTTCTGAATGCGATCACCGGCGCCCCGTATGAAAGCGCCTCCATGGCTGCAAGTGAACTTGTCTCAGGAACCAAAGACGGCACCAGAAGACACCCCGCTGTTCCTAAAATCCTCTTTTTCTCGTCAACCCCGGCCTGGCCGATAAAGCGATACCGAAACCCGTCAAGCCTCGGCTGGATCTCTTTTGCGAAGTATTCCTGATGCTCCGGATAGGGAAAAACCGTTCCCGCCAGAAGAAGCGGTACATTTGCCTTTACAGCAGCATCAATTGCGATATGATAACCCTTCTCCGGGCAGATACGCCCGAGACAGATTGCAAATCTCCCCCGTTTTCTCCGCGGCGCCAATAACGGTACAGCTACACCGTTCTCAACAGGAGAAAGCAACCCCTTCTTTATACCGCATCTTCTATGCTGATAAAACGACACACAGTTAAAATAGAGCCCCTCCCGCTCATCAAAAGCCCCCTCACTGTACCAGTCAAGCGGCAGATGAATCGTTACAAGACAGGGAATGTCGAGGCTCGGAAGGTACTCTTTAAAGTCGATTCCGTGAAAATGAACCAGATCAATGCCGTATTTCAGAACCGTCCTCTTTAGTGCCTCTCTATACTCCAGATATTCACGTCCGCACTTTTGACACTCTATGAGCCCCTCATGAGAAAATCCCTCTACCAGTTTTCCCCTGACCTGCGACCCTTTTGCCGCCAGCACAAATGACCGGTCGCCCCGGTCGCAAATGGCAGAATCGATCGACAAAAGAACCTGCTCGGCTCCCCCGGCTGTCGAGCTGCTCACCGAAGAAAATGGATAAGCAACATTCAGAATACTGTATTTCATCTCTTATTTCTCAAGCAGCCCTGATGCCTCATTTGCAAGCTCTATCCACTTACGGCCACTTATTCCCCAGTCGAAAAATTCATAATAAAGAACCCCCTCATGGGGCGCTTTACTGAAATCGTACTTCGGCGCAAACCTGTAAATCTCCTCCTTTACAGAAAAGTCCTCGAGAGTCTGTCTCTGTGACTTGAAGCAATCCATCATCCCCTGTTTCAGGTCACATTCTATATCATTAAGAATCACTTTCCAGGTCTTACTCCTCGGAAATGGGAGAAATTCTCCGGCCACCAGTTCTATCCCGCCGTTTCCATGGTACGATGCAAACTCAATTATCTTTGGAACACTGCCTGTTTTCTTCTTTGCAAGCGCGCATGCTTTACTCACAGCAAACGCGGTCGCGTCATGGTCCGGATGACCGCCTTCAAACGGATGAGTGAACACCGCATCGGGTCTCCACTCCTCGATTATATCCGCAATACGCCACGCCAGACCAGCCATGTTAAAGGAAACCTCCTGATCTATCATCCCGATTCTGCTGCAGTCCTCAGGACCAAACCCCGCATGCTTAAGGGCCAGAAGCAGCTCTTCACGCCTCACCCTTGCATAGGCCTCTCTCGATGTGCACCCTGCATTCATCGCATCCATGCATTTTCTGGGTGAACCATCCGTTACATGGTAGAAATGTGCTTTCTTAAGATAACGGAGAACCCCTCCGGCCCCAATCACCTCATCATCAGGATGAGCCGCAATAACCAGAACCACCGGGTCAGCACCCGACCTTTTTATACCCAGCGATGATAAGATGTCAATTGTGGAATTCATACATTTTTTTTCCCGGTTTAATAACCAGCCCCGATCTCAGCCTCCCGAAAGCAGCCGCATCGCTTCTCTGTACCCGTTAAGAGTACCCACATCAACATACGACTCCCCCGCTCTCACCCCGGCCGCCTCACCTCCATTTTCAATGTAGACATTGACAAGGGTCCCGAAATACTCATCCCTGGGCTCACGGATGCTCCAAAGTCTGTAAATTTCATGAAAAACATGACCCGGCATACTGAATGCCCCCCAGATCCATAACCCGCTCAACCCGCGCTGCTTTACATAAATTTTCCTTACCTCTCCATTGTCCCCGGTTTCCACAGCATCGTAAAACTCCGGTTTGTCAACAGGAAATAGAAGAAATGCCAGCTTGTCGTGTGGCAGATACTTCAGGCCGTCCGATGGGAACCAGACAGTGTCGGGAAGCCCTACGACCACCCGATCATCCCTGTCTATAAAAGGTAAAGCACAGAAAATCGCGTCACAAAGTCCCGAGGGCTGATGCTGAACAGTATAGCAGATCCGTACGTCCCCCGTTCCGTTTCCAAAATAGCGCAATATATCCCACTTTCCAGGTGAGACGATCAGGTTTATCTTCTCTACACCCGCCAGAGCCATTCTCTCTATCAGATATTCACAAATTGCCCTTGGACGCTCAACACCGCCGCTTCTTAAACTTCCAACCGGCAGAAGCTCTTTTGAAAAAGCAAGCGGCTGAATCCGGGTGCCGCTGCCCGCCGCAGGTATGATCCCCCATGTGCCCATCAGAAACTCTCCAGTATATCTATGAGCTCCTGAGCCCTCGTTGATGCAGTGTGCCTGGCCGTGGCTCTTTTAAATGCCGCCTCTGCAATCTCAACTCTTTGATTGTCACTCATCTTCATCGCATCAAGCACATCCCCTGCAGTCTTGACAACTATTATCTCTTTACCCGGCTCAAAAAATCTCTCAAGCCCGGGCCACCAGTCACTTATAACCGGTACCTTACAGCCTGCAGCCTCAAAGAGCCGCCCGGAGGGACAAAAACCCATTTCAGCCATAGCCTCTCTGGTAATATTCAGTGTAAATCGACTGGAGCAGTAGAATCCCGGATGATCGGGGGGAGATAAATGATTAACAAAAAAGATGTTTTCGGTCCATGGAAAATCCTTCGGATACTGGGCCCCGGCAAGAACAAACCGTGATGATGGAAGCATCCGCGCCGGCTGGATAAAAAGCTGGTCAAGCTTTGACTGCCTGTCACTGGCAAACGTTCCCAGATAAGAGAGATCCGACCTGAAATCTTCAACCAAACCGGCAGGGTGATGCGATCCGGGATCAAAACTCCCATAGAGAGGAAGCGCGTGCCTTGCCCCAAGAACCATTACAAGCTTCTCAAGAGCTATACCCCCCGTATAGCTTAAAACAAGATCATAACCCGACAACCCCCTGTCACCTATATACTCCGGAGAAACTCCTCTCTCCACCGCTTTTAAAGTAACCGGCGAATCAAGATCGTAAAACACCTTCAGACAATCAGTTCCCTTCAATAATTCAGCTGCCTTAAGCGCGTCGGGACAGTACGATGTCACAATCGAGACATCTGCGCTCCCAATCCTCTCAACTGCGATTTCCTTCACCTCATCCCACTCTTTGTAAAGAACAAGCTCCATACCCGATATCCCGGTAAAATCCCTGTAGTAAGCGTAGTATGACACATCCCGTTCAAAAAAGGTCACCCCGTGTCCGCCCTTTGTCAGCTCACTGATCAAACCTCTCCAGATTGTGGCATGACCATTCCCCCACGATGAGCTTACCGATAAACCGAATATTATTATCTGCATCTGACTCACCTCGTATCAATTGATAGAGATTTACCGGTGATATTAACGCAACGGATAACCGCCGCATCATCGTAGAAGTCAAGAACACTCACAGAACCGGTTGAGACCGTGATCCGCAAAAACAGATCAAGCGATAACCCGGCAAAAAACGCCAGTACTGATTTTACAGGGTCGTTATGACTGAAAACCGCCACAGATTTTCCAGAGTGATTCTTAACAATCCGCATTACCTCCCCCACCATCCTCGACTGCACCTGCACCATCAGCTCCCCTCCGGGAATAAGACATCCGTTGCGGTAAAAATGAAACTGCTTCCACCGGAAATCCTCTTCAAGATCCTCAAACCTGCACCCGGTCCACTCACCGAAATCGATCTCGATCAACTGCTCACTTTTTATTATCTGGAGCCCGCTCACCATCGAAAGAGGTTCCGCAGTTTCTACTGCTCTGTCAAGTGGACTGGAATAGATGGCATCGAGTCCGGCACCGCTAAGCAATTCTGAAACTCTCTGAGCCTGCTTTACTCCATGTGAACTCAAATGCAGCCCCGGTGCCCTTCCCGGAATCCTGTCTGCAAGGTCAATGTCTCCATGTCGAACCAGATAAACAGTCGTCTTCATGCCACTGCTCCGTTTATTCCTGGATGCCGTTCTTCAACGTCATGACGACCCGTGACGACAGTGCCGAAAAGGTTACTTCCGAATATGGCGTAACAGCCTGTTCCCCGTCATTCCGGCAAAGGCCGGAAACCATCTTATCCATCAATCTTCATACTCACTCCCTCGGGACTCCAGCCATCAAACAGCACATACCTTGATACCACCTGCGATGCGAAATCGGCAAACTCCTCAGGAACCAGAGGCGGACTGGTGATATTCTCCACCTTTCCCCTCGATGGGGGGGTGAAGCAGAGCGTTAAAGTAGTGTCAAACTCATGAAGCATGTTCATCTGATGATCAAACCAGGCTATCGCGTCCGGACGATGCCAGTCTGCCCAGCTTATCCCGGTCCTGAGCTTCTTTACACCAAGTTTTCTCAGCCACCTTATCGCAGACAACAACCTGTGATCCTGAAAATGGAACCATTGACAAATGCCCATCTCCGGATTGAAATAATCGAAAGACTGCTTCGGTGTACCATCAGCGCGGATCAGACCCATGTAAAAATGACGGTAATAAGCACTCCCCTCACTCTCTTTATGCCTGGTCGTTGCCTCCCAGGTCGGGGGCAGATCAAGCAGGCTGTACCAGAATATCCTTTGAACCCTTCCGCAGAGAAGCTCCGCTGTTTTTTTCAGCCCGAACACCTGTACATCTTCAGCACCAAACGATGATGCCCCGACCTCGGTAACCCAGACCGGAAGACTGCAGACAGACTCTATCTCTTTTATCTTTTCGGGCCATTCATCAATCTGCCAGTGGTTCCAATCCAGTGGAAACCCGTGCACTGCCACTGCATCAAAACTCTCCATCGCTCCATAACTGGACAGAAGCGATATAAACCTGGGATCAATCGGAGAAATCCCGCCCATCACAACACAAAGAGAACTGCAGGCCTTTTTCACTGCCCTGGCACCCAGTGAGGCCATGTTGGCAAACTCCCTCCAGTCAGTATCTATTGTAAAATCCCAGTGAGACAGATTATTGGGCTCGTTCCAGATCTTTATCGCCTCAACCATCCTATGCTCTCCTGTAAAGTTTAGGCCTGACCAGACTGGTCTCCCTGCGCTTCTTTCCCGCTTCAGCCGCATAGTTTTCAAGCTCCAGAGCCCGGCGCGCCGCCGTATGGGCCGATAAAACCCGTTTCCTTGCCTTAGCTGCGATCTCATTTCTTTCAGTCTCGCTTATTTCAGAAAGGTATTTGAGAATATGATCCTGCGAAGAAGCAATAAGTATCTCTTCCCCGAATGTAAAGATCTCGTTCAGCCCCTCCCAGTAATCGCTTATTATCGGTGTACCGCAGGCCGCAGCCTCAAAAAGCCTTACACTCGGGGCGAATCCTGACTGGACCATATCGGATCTGGTAAGATTAAGCGTAAAGCGCTGGGAACAGTAGAATTCCCTGTGCATCGACGGGGGCACATGCTCCCTGTGAATAACATTTCCCGGCCAGGTGGAAATATCAGGATACTTGGGGCCGGCAACTATAAACTTTCCCTCCGGCCACTTCAGGGCAGGCTTTAACAAAAGCTCATCGAAAGGTCCCTGACGATCCTCGCTGAAGGTTCCCATGTAACCCAGATCATACTTTATCCCGCCATCTTCAGGATAATAGTTTGCCGGGTCAACTGAACAGTAAAACGGCCTGGCCAGAGGTGAACCGTAAAGCTGCTCCAGAACTTTCAGTATCGGCCCCCCGGCAAATGAGAGATAAAGGTCGTAGCGGGATATCAGCCCGGCAGTCAGATAATCACATTCCCTCCTGAGCAGTTTTGCCAGGGTTACCGGAGTGTCAATGTCGTAAAAGGCAGTTATTCCATGCGCCGTATGGGTCACCCACTCCCCCACCGCCACACCATCAGGAACAAAAGATCCCACAATCACCAGTTCCGCACTCTGAATAACACCAGTAAAACGGTCCTTGAGCTCCATCATCGATGAATAAAGCTCGGTTCGCCCGCAAGATGATTCATTCAAATCACGGTGCATCGCATACCAGGGCATGTCCCTCTCCAGAAACAGCACCTTGTGACCCCTGGCCGAAAGCTCCTTCACCAACCCCCGGTAAGTTGTGGCATGACCATTTCCCCACGAGGAAGTAATTGTCAGGCCAAGAATCACAATATCGTATGATGAAGCTGAAAACACTTTACGACCTCCTTGCGGTTTTCATTTTGTTTTGTAAAACATTTTCAACCTCCCGGGCACGACGAGAATAGGTGTGCTCTGAAAGTACCCTCTCTCTGGCGGCCTTTCCGATTTGTGATGCTCTCTCACTGTCAAGATTTCTCACAATCTCTGCCACCTCGCTGCCATCTCGGGCCACAAGACACTCCCGCCCGGGTAAAAGAAACTGCTCAATCCCCTCCCAGGCATCGGTTATTATACAAGCGGCCGCACCTGCAGCCTCGAAGATCCTTGTCGGGGGAGAATAGCCGTAAGATGCCATACTCTGACGATTGATATTTAACACCGCGAGATTTGAACAGTTGAACACATTATGCTCATGTGTAAATACATGACCCAGCCTCTTTACATTAAGAATTTCAGGCACCCCGCTCTCCCAGCCGCTTCCCCCAAGCAAAAACAACCTGTCTGTGAGAATCCCCGCGGCCCTGAAAAAAAACTCCTTAACCCTGGCCTCACGGTCCGGGAGACGGTTCCCCAGAAAACCAAGAGTCCCCTCAAACCTTCGCTCCCCGGGAACAGGATAATGAGTCTGGGGGTCTAAAGCATTATAAACCGGCACACATTCCCGCGCCCCAAAACTCCTGTAGGCAGAAACCACCGGCTCCCCACCGCCATAAGTAAATATCACATCGTATTCAGGAATCAGCCTGCGGAAAGGATCTGAAGGATCGTTTTTAACTCTGTCAAGAGTCACCGGGGCATCTACATCCCAGAATATCACCACCGCTCCACTCTTACGAAATTCTAACACAGCCTCTTCAAGACCACTGTCAAACTTCCCTATTCCACTGGTCTTGACTACCACATCGGCACCGGACGCCATCTTCAGGGCACCGCGCATCCCCTCCTCATCACCTGGGTACACCACACTGCGGGCATATGGAGGATCCTCTATATCCCTGTTTTTCTGCCTGTCATAGATATCCGGTTCGTAAAAAGTCACTTCATGACCATTGGCATGAAGCGCCTTGATTATACCCCGGTAATATGTAGCAGCTCCGTTCCAGTAAGCTGAAACCAGACTCGAACCGAAAAAAGCAATCTTCATTCCGCTCTCCAATTCCATCCCCCTTGTATCAACCGTTATCCTTAATTCCTAATTCTTTACAAATACCCATAAGCTCATCTACCCGGTTACCACATGTATGCCTGCTAAGGACAGTCTCATACCCGGCCGCGGCAAGCGCCCCCGCCGCGCCCCTGTCCCTTATCAAATACTCCATCTTACGCCTCATCTCCCTTCCATCCCCGGCTACCAGATAATCCCTTCCATCCCGGAACAACCCCTCTCTGTCTTCCCACGGAGAACAGATCAGCGGAATTTTACAGGCAAGAGCCTCAAATACCCTTATCGTGGGAATGCCCGGAAGAGCCCGCTGATAGGGCCGCCGGGGAACATGAACAGTAAAGCGAAACGAGGAGAACAACCGGGGCACAAGGTAATTTGGCGTCCACCCCCCATACCCTATTCCATAATCATTAAGAACCTTTATGGCATGACCGGGATACCTGACACCATAAACCCGGCACTTGAGACCAAGATCCTTTACGGGTTCAAAAAGAAACTCACTGAGCTCCGCACTGCGCTCCTCATCACCCCAGTTTCCTATCCAGACAATATCTCCCTTGATATCTCCCTCAAGCGGTTTGAAAACCCGTATATCCGCCGCCTCATGCCAGGTCCAGACCCTCTGTGCCCAGCCTTTTTCAATGTAAATGCCTCTTATTACCTCCCCGAACGCTAGCACACCATCATAACCTGAAAGATCGTAAGAACCCATTACCTGAGGCGCGGTTACTGAGCGATGATGCGTATCGTGGAACAGAAGCCTGTAGCCGGTGTTAAATTTCCTGTGACTGCCGATACGGCCTACCAGATCTGTTTCATTCCACTCATGCACAATAACCAGATCTGCCCCATCAAGCTCTCTGTCAAGATCAAGAGAACCCCGATCATAACGGATGCTTGACAGCTCCGGATAGAAAGCTCCGAATCCCGATAGAATCGGCTGTAAATCTCCCTTATGCTCCTCTATCAGATTCTTCACACTCCAGGAATCAAAAGGTTCCAGAACCTTAACATTATGACCCCTGCTCTTTAATTCGGTGATGACACCCCGCAGAAAATGCGCGTTGCCGTGATTCCAGTCGGAGATAAGTGAATGAACAAAGAAAACTATCCGCATTCCCTCTGCCCCCCCATCAGCTCCGCATTCTAAAAAGCGGAATCTGCGGCTTTTATACATCTGTTTCTGCTTCTGCATTTATGCACAAGGGATGCGTGCAATTCACCCCTGTCCGGGTGCATAAGTCAGGTTACAAGCCACCTTTTCCGCAGCATCATTCTATACACCTCAAGACAGGACTCGGCCATCTTACTGGAAGTAAAGTTCAGGGCACGCTTTCCTGCCGCCTGAGAGTAGTATCTGAGCATCTCAGGATCCTCAGCCAGCATGTTTACCGTTTTGACAACATCTTCCCTGTCCAGAGGAGAAACATACAGTGCAGCCTCTCCCCAGACCTCTCTTAAACTGTCAATATTCCCCAGAACCAGCGCGCACCCGCAAAGCGCAGCCTCGAGCACCGATAACCCGAAGGGCTCATAAAGAGCAGGATGCAGAAACACAGAGGCGCGCCCCAACCACTCCGCCACCTCAGGAGCCTGTATCCTGCCCAGAAACTTTACACCCGTAAATGAGCCCTCTTTCCCTGCATTATCACCGGCTATCACAGAAGGCCAAAGGAAATCAGAAGCACCCCTGATTACTGTCGAAATGTTCTTCCCCTCATCCCACACTCTTCCGGCAGAAAAAACAATTTTCTCTTTCTGTAAAGGTTTGAAAATTTCACTCGATCTTCCGTTGTTTATGACCCCGTTTGATACCTGAATACCGTAGTGCTTTCGCAGCGCACGAAGCATCGCTAATGTGGGCGCTGCCACAAAATCCGCACACCTCAATCCATACGCCACCTTACCGCGGTAAATCTCCCAGGGCTCAGGCGGAAGAGATCCCTTTACACTCTCATACCAGGAGTAAACACACGAGTGACCAGCCACCAGCACCGGTGCCCTGAATGGAAGTGATCCGTGAACAAAACCATTCAGGTGAACAATATCCGGAGATGTCAATCCCTCAAGCTCAAGCAACCACTCTCCAGCCTCCTCAACTTCCCTCCAGGGATCATCCATCCACTCAAGCTTATACCCCCCTTCGAAAAGCTCCACATTCGATAAAGCATTAACCTGGGCCCTCTGATCGGGACCCGGAAAAGGCCCCATTGTGGCAAGGCAAACCTCTATTCCCCTCCGGTCAAACTCTCCCGCCAGTTCAAGAGCATAACTCCAGACCCCCCCGACCGTATCAGCGGTCAATAGTACCCGTTTGACCTCACCCCACCCCGCATCTCTCATCTCTCATTCACCATTTCTGTTTATAAACTTGAAAAAATGGCTCTGCCCGCCATCCTCATTTTCCTCCTCGTACTCAAACCCCAGATGCGACTGGTCAAACCTGGTAAAGAACTCGTTCCAGGAAACTGCCACAAAAGCATCACCTTCGGTCTCCGGAAATAAAATCCGAAGCACACCCTCGTTCTCCGATGGAACCTGGTTTAAAACTAAACCGGGTTTGCCACCCCTCTTTTCCACCCAGCGACGAATTATTTCATGATCGACAGTAATCCTTGTAGTTTCCACAATTTCCCTCCCCGCGCCTTAACTGTTCAGGTAAACTGCATCAAGCACATCCGCCACAACCGATACATCCTCTATCGATTCATCAAAAGAACCGCTTTTTGAAAGCTTCTGCGCCCAGTCAATTAATGCCCTCCCGCCCCAGGGGTCCGGAGGCATGAAAAGAACCTCTTTTCCGGTACCCCGGTTTTCAGTCAGGGAAAAATCATAAAAAGAGCCGTTTACATTCTGAAGCGAAAGCGCACCCTCTGTCCCGTAAAGAGTCATACCGATAAGCGCATCACATCCCGCAGGAAGTTTCCAGGAACAGGCCATATTTATGTGGACATCATCTCCCAGATCTATCCCCACAGAGGCATAATCCTCCACCTCCCCACACCCGCCCCTTATCCTTTTTCCCTGCCTGTAAAGGCAGCTTTTAACATCTTTAACAGGCGCAAACCCGGAAAACCAAAGCGCAAGATCCACCAGATGTATCCCCAGATCGATTACACAACCCCCGCCTGAGAGCTCAGGATCGTAAAACCAGGCCTTGTCGGGACCATAGGCGTTGTGAAAAAACGCATCCACCGCGTAAACTTTCCCGATAGCTTTCCTCTCCAGAAGCCCCCTGGCAATACGCACCGGTTCCATGAAACGGTAAGACATGTCAACCCCAAGAAGAAGATCCCCCTTCCTGGCAGCACCCACAACACCCCGCACCTCTTCTGCATTGCGCCCCAGAGGCTTCTGGCAGAAAACCGGAAACCCCGATTCAAGCGCTTTAACTGCCTGATGCGCATGAAGCGCACTGGGTGTGGCGATCACTATTCCGTCAAGATCATCACAGCCCACCAGCTCCTCAAGAGATCCCAGCACCAGAGAATCTTCCCGAGCCGCCGCCACAGCTGACTCTCTGGAAACGTCGGCCACGGCGGCCGGATAACCGATACCGCTTGATACAAGAGAATTCATTCTGTTCCTGCCGATCCACCCCACACCCAGAAACCCAAGCCGAAGCGGATTTACCCTCACCTGCGCCCTCATAAGGTCACCAACGCCTTTACAAACCCCTCAGGACGGGTCCTGAGCGCTTCAAAAGCCGATGAAAGCTGCTCAAGAGGAAAAACATGCGTGTACAATCGAGACGGGTCCAGCTCACCGGTCAGAATCGCCCCTACCGCATCCCCCATACCCTCTACATACCTGCTTGTCTTGCGTTCATGCGCATTTATCACATCGATCCCCTTCCAGTTCCATTGCTGCATGTTTACAGACCGCAACCCGTCCTGATGATACCCGGCGATTATAAGCTTCCCGCCTTCATTGACAACTTTACCCGCGATATCCAGGGGCCATTGATAACCGGTAGCCTCTATGACCCGGTCACAAAACCTCTCTCCGGTCACTCTCCCAACCGCCTCTATGACCTCCTGATCCTCAGTGAGAAGTATAACAGAAGAAGCTCCGGAGCTAAGAGCAACATCAAGAGATGACCGACGGCGTGAAAGTGCCAGCACAGTCGCATTCCTCTTTGCGGCCAGCGAAATAAGAAGCGCCCCTATAAAACCGGCACCCACTACAGCTACAATCTGCCCCTCTCTGATATCGCATCTGTTAATAATATTCATGGCGCATCCCAGCGGCTCACCCGGAAATGGTATGTTGTCAAGCTCCGATGGAAGCACAACGAGAGAACCGGCAGGAACCAGATCGTACCGGGCAAATGCATGGGAAGAGAGAACCGCAACCCGGTCACCCTCTTTTACTCCCCTAACATTACACCCCACCCGCTCAACTCTGCCCCACCCCTCATGACCCGGAGCCCCCGGCTCCAAAGGATACTTAAACCAGGGCCGCCCCTCCCACAGAGGAAGGTTTGATCCGCAGACCCCACATCCCTCAAGCTTTACAAGCACATTGCCTTCGACAACCTCCGGAACAGGCATGCTTCTAAAGCCTATCTTACCAGGCGACTCACAAACCGCAGCCTCCATGATTCCTGCCTCCAATCTATCGGACCCCCTATACCGTAACACTCCACTCCGTCATTCCGGTGAAAGCCGGAAACCATCTTGTTCTGCTATGACGATTCGTGACGGCGGTGCTGAAAAGGTTACTTCCGAATATGACGCAACACTCTGTTCCTCGTCATTCCGGCGAAAGCCGGAAACCATCTTCTCCTATCCAAACCATTCTCTGATGGATGCCGTTTTTCAACGGCATGACGTCCGTGACGGTAGTGCTAAAAAAGTTACTTCTGTAAGTGACGTAACAGCCGAGATCCGTCATTCCGGCGAAGGCCGGAAACCATCTTCTCTCACTCCGACCATTTCCTGGATGCCGTTCTTCAACGGCATGAACGACCCGTGACGTCGGTGCTGAAAAACCGCTTTTAAGTGTAACGTTTAAATGCTCATCTGCGGTTATCAGATCCTCCCCGCATCCCCTATCTCTTATAAGATTCGCTCTCTTGTCTCGTTCAAAGCCGTCTCTTTTATGCGGGATTCGACTATCCAGCGGTAGAGCTTTGAAACCCCCTCGGATGTACCGGTTTTTATTTCCCAACCTGTCAACTTTTGAAACTTGCTCACATCGGAGACATAATACTTCTGATCACCTGTGCGCCACTGTGCAAATGTCACCGGAGGCGTGGCACCATGAAGACTCTTGATGCTTTCAATAAGCTCAAGAAGACTCATTGTGCGCCGCGGTCCGCCCCCGATAGTAAAAGCCTCTCCCGCACAGAGATCTTTATGACTGTAAGCGAGCAGAAACGCCTCCACAAGATCATCTATAAACAGAAGATCCCTAACCTGCCTGCCGTCACCATAGACAGTTACAGGGCTTCCCTCTATTGCCCTGAAAAGAAGATGAGCCACCCAGCCCTGATCCTCGTTTCCAAACTGATGGGGACCGTAAATACAGCTCATACGAAACACCGTCGCAGGGATTCCGTATGTGCGGGCATAGTCTACGACGTACTGATCGGCACCCCCCTTTGAACATCCGTAGGGACTGTGAAAGTCAAGAAGCCTCTTTTCACCTATCCCCTCAAAAGAGTCATCGGCAATACTGTACCGTAATCTGTCCTCAACCAGTTGTAAATCGTTTAATCTGCCGTAGACTTTGTTTGTGGATGTAAACAGTAGAAATGGTGGTGTCTTCTGGTCACGAATCGCCTCGAGTACATTGACTGTGCCCCGAAGGTTTACATCGAAGTCAAAAAGCGGATCATCAAGACTCTTGGTCACCGCAACCTGGGCAGCAAAATGATAAACCCGGTCCGCCCCCTTTAGAGCCTCTCTTAAGGCGGCTCTGTCACGCACATCGGCAATCTTAACCTGTAAAGACAACCCGTGGGTGGAAGTGAGCCATTGGAGATTTTTTTCAGAGCCTTTTCTGGAAAGATTATCGTACAGAAGCACCTCATGGCCGTCACAGAGGAGACGGTGACAGAGGTTGGTTCCGATAAAGCCGGCACCGCCTGTGACCACTACCTTTTCCCCGTTTTTCATACTGTCAACCCTCTTTCCACCAGCTCTGCATGCGCCATATCCACCCGGTCATTGGCGATCTGCCCCTCAAGCCACCCTGCGAGCTCAATCAGGCCCTTCTCTAAGGTGACAGATGGTTTGTAGCCAAGTACCTTGCGGGCCAGGGAGATATCTGCGAAACAGTGACGAATATCGCCAACACGGTATTTCCTGCTTATAAGAGGAGTGATCTTCTCTTTTCCCAGCACCTTTGACATCGATGAGGCCACATCACTCACGGTATAGAAATTTCCGCTTCCGATGTTAAAGATTTTTCCTGCAGCCTTCTGAGTTTCCAGCGCAAGCCTGCAGGCCTTCACTACATCAAATACACTCACAAAGTCCCTCTTCTGAAAGCCGTCTTCAAATATCACCGGCTGCCTGTTATTAAGAAAACGGGAGGCAAAGATCGCCATTACACCGGTGTAGGGGTTGGAGAGGGCCTGACGGGAACCGTAGACATTAAAGAAACGGAGAGCCACGGTGGGGATCGCATAGGCGCGCCCGATCATCATGCACATCCGTTCCTGATCATATTTAGAGAGTGCGTAGACCGATGCAAGGGATGGCGGCTTGGTCTCAGGGGTGGCAAGGGGGGAAAGCGCAGTACCCTCAGAAGAGAGCGGCTCCCATAAGCCGGCTTTAAGCTGCCTGAGAGTTCGTTCGGCGCTTTCGATTCTGCTTCCCGCACCGTCTGAATAAAGCCCCTCCCCATAGACACTCATGCTGGAGGCCACTATAAGACGCTCGACATTGCGCTCTAAAAGACTCTCAAGCAGTACGGCTGTTCCAAGGTTATTGGTCCGGGTGTAGTTGTGGATCTGATACATGCTCTGACCCACCCCGACAGAGGCGGCGAAGTGAAAAACGGCAGTGACCCCCCGAAGCGCCTTTTTGACGGCCTCCGGGTCGCTGACAGACCCCTTTACAAACTGTACATCGGGGCTTATATATGATGGCTTGCGGGCATCGGGACCATGCACCTGAGCCGAGAGGTTGTCAAGGATCCTGACCCGGTATCCATGCGCCAGAAGTTCATCGCAGAGATGAGAACCGATAAATCCGGCCCCACCAGTGATCAGTATCAATTTACGCATATTTGCCGCCCAATCTGTTTCGTTGCTAAAAAGGTTCTCTGCTTTTTTAAGCAGCGGCAAGAATCATGCCACAAAGGGCAACCCGTTATTTCAGGTACTTACATTTTCTCTTCTCCTCTGCCATGCTGGAAAACAACCGCACTTCTTTCCCTTCTTTTCTCAATATGGGAAAAAACTCTTTCTCTGAGCACCTGAGACGCCCTCAAATGTGGCACCCGCTTTGCCTAATTTTATTAGTGAGTAAGGGGTTAAACAGGGTGACAGGAGGTTCCATTTTGATAAGGCTCGATACTCTTCAGGATCTTTTAGTGGATCAGCTCCAACACCTCTACTGCGCGCAGCAGCAGATACTGGAGCTTCTCCCGAAGATGGCCCGCTGCGCATCGTCCCCAGATCTCATCAAAACCCTCAAAGAGCACCACATTACCACAGAAAAACAGTTCAAACTCCTTGATGAGATCTTCCATCGACTCTCAATCAGCCACGACCACCAGGGCTGCGAAGGCATAGAGGGGCTTATCAAAGAGAGCCGAAAAATCATCGAACTCCAAGGCGACCCTGCGGTAAAAGATGCCGCCCTGATTGCAGAAGCGCAAAAAGTGGAACACTATGAAATAAGCGGCTACGGCTCAGTGCGAACATTCGCCCGGGAACTTGGCTACAGCGACATTGCCGATCTGCTCCAGGAGATCCTTGACCGTGAAAACGAGGTCCAGATGCAGCTTACGAGTCTGGAAAAAGGCGGCTTTTTCAGCACCGGACTCAACTCCACATCCCCTTAGAACCGATTACTGAAACAGGAGATCATGATGAACTTACCGAATGTAGAGTGGATTAATCCCAAATGGCTGAATGAAAACCTCCACAACCCCGATCTGTCAATTATCGACTGCCAGCCCGATGTTCACGACTACATCAAGGCTCACATAGAAGGGGCAGTCTATTTTAACGAAAACCATCTGCGGGCCTTCAGCGGAAACCTCCCCACCCATTACAGCCCACCCGAGTGTATCGCTAATCTTTTTTCCCTGGCCGGCCTTAAAAGCGACAAGAGCATCGCGGTCTACGGCGGAAACGGTGTGTTCTCAAAAACCGGTGATGGTCTTGAGCAGAGCATGATCGCCTACAGCCTCGCCCGTTTCGGATCATCCCATATCCTTATTCTTGACGGCGGACTGGAAAAGTGGACCCAGGAGGGTTTCAATACCTCAAAGGAATTCCCTGGAACTTCCCCATCCGATTTTAAACTCTCTATTCAGAATGATCTCTTTCTTACTTATAAACAGTTCTGCGAAATTCGAAACAACAAAAACACGACCGTCGTGGACGTACGGCCAAGAGTAATATATGAGGGAAGGGCGATGTGGTCAAAACCGGGACACATCCCCGGCGCTGTCAACCTCCCCTGGCGGGTACTGATGAACCACGACAACCCCAGGCTCCTGCGTCCCCGGCCACAGATTGAAGAACTTCTGCAGACCCGCAAAGTCTTCCCCGATAAAAGTGTTATCCTCTACTGCGGCACCGGACGAGAGGCCACATCGGCTTTCCTTGTACTCAAATATCTTCTGAATTACCCGGATGTAAAAATCTTCGAGGGTTCATTCACCGAGTGGTGCACTCACCCTGAAAACCCGACTACAACCGGTCCAGGCCCGGTTGATAAAATATGATCAACTGGATAATCCTGTTCTTTATTATCAGTGCCATCACCGGATTTATGGCATTCAGCCAAAAGGCCGCCGCATTTGCCGGAATCTCAAGGATTCTCTTTCTCCTCTCTCTCGCCCTTTTACTATTTTCCTTTATATTCCTAATTGCCACAAAAGATATCAGGAGGTAAAAAATGGAAAATGTTTACAAAACAGTCGAGCTCACAGGCACATCTCCAGACAGTATCGAAGATGCTGTAAGAAACGCCATCTCCCTTTCTGCCAAGACTATCAGAAACATGAAATGGTTTGAAATCACCGACCTGCGCGGACATATCGACAACAACCATGTTGATAAATGGCAGGTTACTCTGAAGCTGTCTTTTGAGGTGGATAGAGAATAATTTTGTCTACCAGGACAATTCCACAGGCTGAAAGAGAGATTTAAACAGAAACTTGAATGGTTACCATTCAAGTTTCCGTATTCAATGTAAACAAGCTATATAGAGTTCCGCCAAGCTCCTGTTATTACCCACTCCTGAACAAGAGTTTAAAATTTAACAATCCGTTTTCGCACGCACATATTTTTGTCACCAGTCCCGGATTTAATCGATACTATATAAGAACCACTCGACGGCAAAATGGTCGATGCGTGACCCGACAAATTCAGCACGTGATACCCGGCAGAAACATCACGGATATTGCGAGAAAAAACGATTCGGCCTTTCAAGTCATAAATCTCGATTGAGATATCACTTCTGCTACCGATACCGTACTGGAGCTGGCCATTGAAAAAGCCTACCTGCAAACCATTTGATGACCTTGCCGTATTAGTCGCCTTAGTACTTGTTTGGAGTTTCCACAGCCCTCCATCGGTGTTTAAAGTTGAATCCCAAGCGCCTATAAACTGCCACCAGTTCGTGATTTCCTTGTCGCTCTGGTATGGAATTGTGACGCCACGGCCGGGAATGTTCTGCCGCCAATATACATAAAAATTGCAGTCTGTTTTGCAGAAGTTAAGGCTATATGGTGATTCCGCTGGCGTCCACCCGCTATCTTCCGGCGGGTATGCATAAGTTAAGGACCTCCAGGTATCGACATTGACGCTCTTCTTTTGCCCGGTGCCGTCGGGTTGCCAGTCTTCACAGTCGCTGAGGACGCGGGTCGTATCGTCATAGATATAATGCTGGTCGGTGTTGGGTGGCATGTGGGTCCATCCGCAACGCCCCGTTGTCCAATTGCCGTTGGCGTAGCCGCAGAATTTGTTAATAAAAAGGCGGTCTTTGTAACATATTTTTGGAGAGTCACTTAAGTCTTTTCTCGAGCAGAGATCCATACTGTCATTGAAGTACAATGCACGCCAGATACATTATAACCGTTAGGTGTAGGTGTTGTGCCAGGAAGAACCCAGTTATATCTTCCTGACATACCGGATTAATTTCTATTGAATGAATAGAAGGGCAACGGCTTTACAATAGAGGAGGTCTATTCTGATTCCATAATTGAACTGTCGTCTTCTGATTCAACACTTGAGTCACTATCTTCTGATTCAACACTTGAGTCACTATCTTCTGATCCAACACTTGAGTCACTATCTTCTGATCCAACACTTGAGTCACTATCTTCTGATCCAACACTTGAGTCACTATCTTCTGATCCAACACTTGAGTCACAATCTTCTGATCCAACACTTGAGTCACTATCTTCTGATCCAACACTTGAATCACTATCTTCTGATCCAACACTTGAGTCACTATCTTCTGATTCATCACTTGAGCTGCCGCCACTAGATACCGATGACTGAGCTTTCAATATCATTACATTAGTAATTCTGTCAATTTTTTTATTAAGACTAAAAAGAACCCCTTCTTTGCGGTATAATGCAATGCTTCCAGTTGTGTCATCGGCTGGTCTCCCATAAGCACGAAGAAGGTCTGATTTTCTTTTCCAATAAGTGATATTACTATTAACTGTTGAAAAATTATCAGAAAGATATTGGATACCTGCTGCAGCAGTTTTAGCCGCGGATGTAAAAGTAACACAGATTTCACCACCACCCATTCGATAAAATTCCTGTGCGATCGAAGGTGAAACCGGCTGGTACTGTTCAGCAAGTCCGGTTATCGGGCTACCTAACAAAGAGGTTATTGTCTTATGACTCATACCGAGGCTGATGGATATATTTTTTACAGTGTCAACCAATCGACTGCCTTCATAAACTTTGACAAGTCCAACCTTTGCAACATGCTGTGGTAATGAAAAAGGCGATGTCACTTCGCTGCACCCCGCCATCAGCAATAAATTTACATATGCTATAACAATAATTCGTTTCATGATGAATTCCTTATATTTGGTATTAAAAATACATGGTAACAGCCAGACTCAGCCTGATAGTAGAAAACTCTTTGAAAAATGGCTTCGCGTCTGCCGGGTGCTTCTGGTCAGTACGGAATATTCCAGATGTCTTGTCACCGTATTCATTGGAATATTCCAGCATTTCAACCTTGTAATCATCCGATGCGGTAGTAACTTTCTCCGGCACAATATATGTTGCACTAATCATTTGACTATTAACCGTCATCTTGCCTTTATATCCGTAAATAAAATTACTGAATAATTCGGCTTCAAGATTCAATCCAACTGAAGGGCTGAGATTCCATTCAAAAAAGCCACTGACTCTACCCCCGAAACCGTTTCCCCTTAGCTTTACATAAGTGTCAACAAGTATGTTATCTCTTAACATACCCTGTGGGATAAACGGTCCTTCAGAGTAACTGCTTTCCCATACCCAGTTATCAATCCTGTTTTCGTAATATTTAACTTGATATACACCGTGTACATACTGCCCCCCCAATGCAACACCGGCATTCACCACCCGGCTTTCGAGAAAAGGAACCCGCAGTCCAATGCCACCAGAGATATTATTCCATGAGTTGTATTCATAAGATTTTTTTTCGGTCGGACCAAAGCGGTGATCAACCCTGCTCCCCACAGTATCCTGGATATCGCTTGTGAAATGGAGTGACAGCTCGTTGTGCTCCCAATTTGCGTGTTGATAATCTGCAAGGACTGAAACGACCATTTTGCGTCCTAACTTCAGACCCAATCGTAAAGAAACATCTGGTGTAAGTGATTTGGGGGAAATTGTGTAACCAGGCTCTGTGATATTGATGTCCTTAAGCGTTGGCAGTGCTTTATTATAGTATTTCCTAAGTTTTTCGTCAGGATCTTCAGAAGCAATAAATACAGGGTATCCGCAGCCTCCGGCAATGGCAATGGAAAGTCGCTTTTCTTTACGTTTTTCAAATTCTTTTTTACGCTGCAGCGCCTTTTCCTGTTCAATAATATATGTTTGGTGGTCACTGTTTGGTTTATTCGCAAGTACGGTTGCACAGTTGGTAAGAATTCTTTTAAGCGTGGGATACATCTCTCCGGAGCGTTCTTCTGATGCCGTGATTACTATAGAGCCAGTAGTAACATCAATCAAGCTGACCGATGCGGCAAATTTATTCTTACCCGTACGGGAAAGCTTAGTTGCGACAATACGGGAAACACCTATCACCTGCCCAGCCTGAACTGCGCATGTTAATTCATCGCAGGCACCGCTGAGTTGAAAAGCCTGCTCTTTAAGTATCTCTTCCATTTCATCCCTTGCCATTACCGAAAAAGCATCGGTTTCCCCAAGACCTTGACGTAGATCGGCAGTGAGCACATCAATTATATCAGAAGCGATGTCGGCACTTGTCGCAGGAAGAACAGAAACTGTGGTGCTGTCAACATTTCTTCCTTCCAAAGCTGCCGCAGTTGTTATATTTACCGCTTGTTCTTTTAAGACCGCTTCAGAAACAGTTTTTGTAGACTCCAGATAGTCCTTTACAAAACCATCAGCCGCAAAGGATACTGCTTCAGATGGAGACATTGCCTGATAATTGCGGGTAAATTCTACTGCTGAAGTGGAAAAATCAAACATTGTAATCGAACAAATCCACTGATCAACTTTATTAAGTGTCACACGCAATCCAAGTCGGGCAACATTTGAGAAATTATTGTCATTGCGTAATACTATCTGGTATGTTGGAGCTATCACCCCAATTTTTGAAATATACGATTTTTGAAGTGAATCAAGAATTGCCTGGTCAAGTGTCGAACCTTCAAATGGAAGAAGAATGCAATCTGCTTTCGTATACGCAAGTGAATTATTCTCGTTATTATCATTCGGCAGGTCAGGAGATTGGATTGATGGTGAATCTGGGGCTGTTGAAACTGACGGCACCAGGTTCTGTTGTTGATTAGAAAAAGAAGAATCTTTCACAGGAGCCAGAAGTGAGTCACCCTCTGAAAACACAGCATTTGCAATGATATGCTTGTAAATGGTCAGGTGGCTTCCTCCGGTAAAAAGCAGGTATGAATTGGGGTCTTCGCGGATTACTATACCTGTAAACACTTTGCCATTATTAGTTGTTATCGTGGCATTTTTTGCATCTGAATTCAGGGCTGAAGCCATAAATAACATCACTGAAATACAAACTAATTTTCCGGACATATGACCTCGATTGTCTTTAACATCTGTAAAAAGGTATTTACTAAAGGATCGATTGAAACGCAGCAATAAGATATATGAATTTACTGGAATAAAGACATATTATAACATACTTTATTGACAAAAACACAACAGGTTAATATAGGTAAAGACAGTCTTATATGCAAGGGTTGACATTTTTTTCAATAATTTTTTGAAATAAACAATAGTCAGTGTTGAATTTACTGATCAATCGCAAAATGATTGGGAAATCATAGTTTTTCACGGAATTCTCAATTAATGACAGTGGTAAAATTATGAGATTATTAACAAGAGTCTCTTCATAGTACAGCTTTCCTTCTACTATATTACCTAACTTATGCACCCGGAACTATAGGGCATAATAGAGAAGGCCGAACAAGAATGCAGAAATGCTTGTTTAAAATTATTCTGGTTACGCTTATAACAAACACTCCGTTATTCGCTGAATTGACAGGATATTCTGTTCCAAAAAATCACAGAACATATCTGGGCCAAACAAGTGACTATTTCTGCCCGACCCCTTCTGATTCTTCATTTAAATTTATTCTGGGAATTAATGGCGGTTTGAATGGTTTTTACCACAACGGCTTGCTTGGTAATATTCCAACCGTAGCCGAAAGCAATTTATTCATAATTTTTCGATTAATCGGCAGAAATCAGATTCAAATTGACGGTGGTTATTATGGATTTGATGATTGGCAAAATAAAGTGAATATTGGCATAAATTACATCTATGATTTTTCAATCCCCTTGGCAGGCTTGACCTGCATTGCAATTTCACCGGGTTTTCATTTCCTTGGCCTTAACCGATCAGAATCACCTGTATTAAAAAATGGCCAAGGGCATTCAGTTTATGAAACTGATCTGCATACAGATGTTTTCTATCAGACAAATCTGAATTCAATCTTATCGTACCAGTTGAAAGTACGTATTTCTAAATTATTCGGAATTATCGAACCTTTTCTTTCCTTTTCAGTTTTTTATCACCAGGACCATTTCATTCAAAACGGTTCTTATTACTCTGAAAACAGATGGAATTATACAGAAACAGAAAACGTTAATTATAACGGTACAGATTTATCGATTCATACGGGTTTATCACTGCTTGGGAGGAGAATACCTTTTTTTCTAAATTTATCAGTTGGAATCAACCCCGGATATACAAAGCCGTTTAATAATATTCCTTCGCCTGTTTCTCTTTCTGTTGGATACAGATTTAAACCACAATAAAAAGATGGGGCGGAATGCATGAAGTTATGCGGCCACTGGCCACTCTAAGAAATAAACCAAGAGCCCACGCCTGAAGAAAGAAGAAAAATGGAAATCAAAATTCAAGAAGCTGATTTAACTGATCAAACGCACCAAAATGCTATTGTGACTTTACTAAACCTATATGCATTAGATCTGCAAGGCTATAAAAAAAGTTTGCCGGAATCCGTTTTAAAGGACCTTATTCCGGAAATGCGCAAAATTCCAACTTCAATGGTATTTCTGGCCAGTATCGGACAGGATTTTGTCGGAATGGCAATTTGCTTTTTAGGATTCTCCAGTTTTTATGCTCGTCCGCTCATCAATATTCACGACTTCACGGTAAAAAAGGAATTCAGGCGTAAAGGTATCGGTAAAAAATTAGTTGAGGCAATCCAGAAAAAAGCACAATTTTTAAACTGCTGCAAGCTTACGTTGGAAGTCCAGGAAAAAAATGTATCGGCACTTCGACTTTATGAAAATTGTGGTTTCGAAAGAGCGATTTTGGATGAATCTGAGGGGCAGGCACTTTTCTTATCCAAATATCTGACTCAAAGGTTATGATTTGAAAATTGAATCTTTTAAAGTTTGGTAAATGGATTCAAAGATAATACAGAATTTCTACAGTTCTTTCAAGAATGCACAATTTGGATCGAATCTGAAGATAATTTGAAACATATTGAAATGACAAACCGAAAAGGCATATAATCCGACAAAGCCGAAGTCGGCAAAGACAGTTGCCTGCAATCGCCATGTTCATGCCTGGCGCGGAAAGGATGCGCATCATGCGCGGGACAGTCCACGCTCGAATTTCAGGTTTTCAAACATTCGGCAACAATGTCCACAGTACCGATGTCACTCCGCGGGGATAATATTTACTGGCCCTGGCTTCACCTTTAACAATCTGATCACTGAAAGCATAATAACTATTTCTGTTATCAAGAAGCCATGAGACATGTGCAGCATCGGCAACCGCCCCATTTTCCCCCGGATCAATTTTCAGAATCTCTGATGCCACAAACTGACATAGAAATATCTTACTGAGCCATGAATTATCGCTTGTAGATGACAGTTTCCAGCCCCCGTCATCAAATAGACAAGTCCCCTTTTTCAGGATCACCTCCAGATGCTTCTTTAGAACCTTCAGGAGATTCCCGTTTCTGCCATCTATATCAACTTCCTGAGTTAAGCCCGCAACCCATGGGAAAACCAGACCCTCTATCGCAGAAATTATCGCCTGTCTTGAGTCCTCTTCCAGAATAGCCGGTATGTACCCTTCATCATTTACGCTTCCGATCAGGGTTGCAGAATTCAATGATGCCTGTTTTTCTGATTTTTCACTGAGATCATCACAGCCCATTTCTCTGAAAAGATTACTCATCAATACATACGCGGCCCAGCATTTCACTGCCAGGTAGACATTTCCCCTTGCCTGACCAAGTGATGGATCAAGGCTGTCGTAGGTGGTTATCTGCGCTCCGCCCTCAGTCAGACTGCTGTCAAGCTGCATTATTCCGCGCCGTTTCAGCGGATCAGGATTATCCCTGTTGATCATGCTTCTCAGACAGTTTCCGAAAACCGATCTATTCTCCTCAAACCAGCTTCTGTCCCCGGTCCGAAGGCAGTAAACAGTTGCGCAGATTATCCAGTTTACAAGCTGCTCATGTGTCATATAAGAAAAACAACTGTCAAGCCCGGACAGTTCATAAACCGAAGTTCCAGGTCTGGTAAAATGATTGGATACTCCCATATCATGGGTGAAACTTATTCCCCCCGGGTATTCCCTGCTCTCACCCGGGAAACGGGTTTTATCCGTATAGCTGTATCGACTCACATACTGATCGAGCAGATTCTTAACAGTCCATGGATTCATTTCTATTTCATAGATGAGCTGATCGACTGCCAGATCAAAAGTATTCATCATCCGGTATTCGCCTTCATTTACAACCCAGACCGGCTTTCCTTCCGATATAAGAAGCTCTGTTGATCCGTAGTAGCTCTTGATAGCGTGTGTCACCAGAAAACGTCTGTCTTCACTGAGGCCCTTACCATCGGTCATTTCATCAGAACTGAGAGCAGATTTTCTGTACCACTCATAGTTGTCAAGAGTATGAGACACGACCTCCTCAACGCTCTTGAAAAATCTGGTATAGTAATAGGATGTATCTATCCCGGATGTAGCTCTGCCGCCGCGGAAAAAGCCTGCTGCAAGATGGAATGTCCGTTTTTCACCTGAAGGCACCTTCATGAGAATCAGTCCGGTACTTCCCAGCCCAAACGATAGATTTTTTTCGTTATTACAGGTCAGGATATTTTCTGCCGAGAACCCCAGCCCCGAAAGCACTCCTTTATCACGGGTTCCTACCGCGATGTGAAGTCCCTGTCCGATACCGGTAAAAGGGTCTTCTGAACTGCCCTTATAAAAGCGCATCGCAGAATAGGGATCTTTACCTGTAAAACCAAAAAATGCTGTCCTGGGATGGGAGCATCTGCTGTTATCAACCGATATTTCAATCAGGACCGCAGGTGTTATAACCCGTTTAAGCTCTTCAGGATCTGCAGACAGGGGGTCAGGTATGGGAAATACCGGCGTATAGATCGTAAAAGAAAGGTCTCCTGAATGCCACGTGTCGCTTCCAACCCTGAAATCACGGGCGATTTTCCCGTCTGTAAATTCATTCAAGATCTGCGGGGTATCATTTTTCGTCTTTTCAGGATCAAACCTTTCACTGCCGGAACCGGTGCCCTCATAAAACGGAAAGGCATCAAAAACTGAGTCACTGTTTTTTCTCTGTAAACCAATAAAAACACTTTGGTCGGCAGGCGATGATAATTCCAGCCCAAAACCGCCCTTTGCACCTTTATATCCAAGTGTAAATGAGGCAAATGCCCCTGGCGGGGAATGATGCGCGTTAAAGAAAATATCATTCATGTGGTGCTCTTTCTGGTTTTTGTGTTAAAATCAGGTTCTTTGTAAAATAGATCGGGAATGACGAAGGTACCATTTTATTCCTGAATCGGGGTCGGTATCGGAATCGAAATCCCAAACTCTGAAGAGACAAGAATTTTCCGCCGCGGTCGAGGGCGACCGTGGCACACGGATCGATTAAACCGGCTTCCGGGGACACAATGGGACATGAGATAAGAATTCGATGAATTATCGGATGTTTGAAATAACGATACCGATGCCGATACCAATTCCGGCGCCGAAGGGAAAAACTTCCTGCTTGCGACTTTCAGCTCTTGACTCTTATTTTATATTTCTTCACTAAGGTTTTTGTGAGTACCGGGTGCCGGTTGTTAAATTTATAAATATCAAGCACGTAATCGCTTTAATAACCGTTTTAAGTGCATTAAAAGGAAAATTTATATGCCGATGTACGAGTTCTACTGCAATGATTGCAACACTATCTACACGTTCTTCTCCAGATCCATAAACACCGAAAAATCACCTCAATGTCCAAAATGCCACAAAGATGGCCTGAAGAGAATGGTGTCAAGGTTCGCGGTAACCGGAAGCAGCAAAGAAAATGATGCAGATCCGGGAGAACATGATTTACCGTTCGATGAATCAAAGATGGAGAGGGCTCTTGAATCTCTGGCTTCTGAGGCAGAGAGCATAAACGAGGATGATCCACGGCAGGCTGCGGACCTCATGCGCAAGCTATCCAGCATGACAGGGCTGAAACTTGGAGACAAGATGGAAGAGGCGCTTTGCAGGATGGAATCCGGTGAGGATCCTGAGGCAATCGGTCAGGAGATGGAGGGGCTGGATGAAAACGAGCTGTTCAAAATTGATTTAGCAGGAAAGGCCGGTTCACGGAAAGCAGCACCCGCCAGGGATGAAACCATTTATGATATGTAATGATATCCGATTCCGGTAGAGACATCCGGCCGGATGTCTCTACACACCACCTACGCAACCGAAAATCACATCCCATTCATCCCTGCGTAGATTTTCTCAACGAATTCCTTTTTCCCTGATTCATTCGTGCCTGTTATTCTGATCAAAACCACCTGGCCAGGCCAGTCTGCGCTGAGCTGAAGGCTACTTGACATTCCAAACGAACGGGTTTTGAGTACCTTTCCATCAACCCCGAACACCTTTACGTTTCCGGATGTCATCTCTGGAAAATCGATTTTTATAACGCCTTTGTTCTGAGAAACCATAACCCCTTGTTTTTTCACAGATGAGGCCCGGCTTCTTGTCTTGACAGCCGGAGGCTGAAGTGCTTCCAGTGCTCCTGAAAGGAATACCAGCGGGGCGTTCCAGTTTATAGCTATTTCGTTTGACGCATACGAGCAGGCCCGGTCAACATAGGAGAGTGCAGGATGTGAGGACTGGTAAAAATCACAGTCTTTCAAATCCTCTTTGCCGGGATTGGGACCGCCGGCCAGAAATCCAGGTATCGGTTCATCTATATTGTCACCGTCTGATGGTCTGTGGTGAATCAGCATGGGAGTTTTATCCCCAAAGCCTGTGACATAGGAGTACCCTGTCGGGTTTCTTCCAAGCAGATAATCAAGTTGATTTATGGCAGAAGCTTTGAGAGAGAGATTGCCAGATTCCAGAAATCCAAGCACCATTGCCATACCCTGATTTGCAGCTACAGAGTTACTTCCCCAGTAGTAATCATCGGAGGTCATACTTAACGAATATGCATTGGAATTGCAGCGTCCGGCATATTCAGAAGCAAGTGTCTGGATTTTACTATTGATACTAGCCTGGGTCACCACGGATGTAAGATTCTCTCTGTTTAGAAAGAGTGAATAAAGCCCTAATGTCGCCACCTCAGGCCAGCCGGGAATAGAGTATTCGGGGTTCAGCTGTCCGGAAGTATATGCTATTGTAAAGAAGCTGTCGAGTTTTGTGGAAATATAAAGTTCAGTTGCGGCCCACTGGAATTCATCTTTTACATTTGAATTACCGTACTCACCTGTGGTGACATCAGGGTTGAAATCAGTATTGAGCTGCTTCTGGTTGTAGAAAACAGATGGATATTTACGGGCCCAGCTCCATGCATCAAGAGATGCCCTCAGGCACTTATCTGCAAACCCTTGTTTCTGTGTTTCGAATTTTTTAAACACCCGGTAGGATTGTGCCATAACTGCAGCAAAATCCAGTGCCGCAGCAGAACTTTTCATCACCACATACCGATCATCCGTATCCTCTTCAGGCATAATCATATCGCAAAACCCTGCAGTTGTAAGCTTGTGGTACACACCACCATCCTGAGGATCCTGCATAGTGAGCATCCACTCGATATTCCACAGAGCCTCATCGAGCAGATCAGGAATCTGATTGCCAGATTCCGGGATATTCAAACTGAGAGTATCATAGAAATCCGGAAACGCTTCATAAGCGGCAAGCAAAGTGTATGTAGTAATACCTGAGTTTACAATGTATTTACCATAATCTCCTGCATCATACCAGCCCTTGGGAGAAGAGATGGTTGAGTTGGCCGCCCTGTTCCCGGAAGCAGCAGAAGGGTGAATCAAAACTGCATTATCGGGATGCCCAGCGCTTCTGGCCCACCTGCCCGCATGCTGAGACTCAAGAGCGGTAGAGGCCCGGTTGAAATAGAATGCCTTTATGCTCGCTTTGGCTACACTTAGATGAACATCATGGGAGATCCGGAACTCATAGGAATCGGGGCAGCCCTGAACACGGACCTTAAAATTTCCAGTGTCTGAAAATGTAGTAAAATCGGCAATCCGGGCATTTTCCCCCGAAGCATCCCAATACTTTGAAGCTGAAAGGGCTCCGGAAAAAACCTTCTGATTCTGAGAATTATAGAGAAAAAAGCTGTCGCTTGCGGCACCGACAGCAACCGCCTTCTTTAATTCCTGTGGGTAAAAACCGGTCTGATTGATGTTTATGGCAGCAGAAAATGAGGATACTGCACTGCCTGCAATCAGAATGGCTGATACAAAAAACCGGATATTCATAGGACCCCTTTCAATGAGTTCTATTAAATATAGTGAAATAAAGGGTATAGAGTGTTCATGTAATGTGAAGCAACCCCGCTCTTATTAGCTCAGGAAATTACGTCTTTCTTTTAAGTCATTTAAAATAAACCTTGTTATGTATCCAGCAATAGCATAAAAATGCTTTACCTGTTAAGGTGGAATAGGTTATTCATTCGCGGTCAGGAATTCAGAGGCCCGACCGTTAGGGAGGGCTTTTTTCTGAGTTTAACCACGAAATACACGAAACACACGAAATGTCAAAAACTGGAAAATTTTCTATTTTCTTTCCTGTGTATTCTGTAGTTTAACCTCTTCAGCGAAAACTCTCATGTGCCAGTGCGCAAATTCCTGATCAATTTCAAACAGCATAAATTTGGAAAGAGCACAACAAATACTACGGATTCACTAAAAATTCATATTGGGAGTTCCGAATATAGCCTATATTTTTTACTATGCGTTCTTAACTGGAGGAATCTATGAAAACACTTGTGGTCTATTACTCAAAAAGCGGCAACAACAAATTTCTCGCGGGAAAAATTGCAGAAAAACTGGGAAGCGATATTGAACAGATAGTTCCGAGGCTTAATGCCTTTGCGATTCAGGTTCTTTTTTCATTAATCGGCAAAGGCATGGGGATAAAGGCTCCCGCTCACAGTATCAGTGAGTACGAAAAGATTGTGATCTGTGTTCCGATCTGGATGGGAAAGCTGATCTATCCGGCTTATGCCTTCATCACCCGGTTTTTAAACAGTATAAGAAAACTCTATTTTGTGACCTGCTGCGGAGGTGATGAATCGGAGAAAGACAGCCGCTTCGGATATAACGCTGTTTTTAACAGGGTCAGAAACATTGCCGGTGACAAGTGCACCTTATGCGAAGCATTTCCGATTACCCTTGCCCTTCCTGAGGAGAAGAGAAAAGACAGCGAAGCGGTTATGAAGGCCCATTTGTCAGATAACAATTTTACAGGTGATTTTTTAAATAGATTTAATGTCTTCACTGATAAGGTAATTGAAAATTAATCTGGAGTAATATGAAATACCGAAAAATGGGCTCTCTGCCCTGGGAAGTTTCAGCACTTGGTTTTGGATGCATGCGCCTGCCGACCTCAGGCCTCCTGCATAAAGTAAATGAAAAATATGCAATTGAGATCATTCGATATGGAATCGATAGAGGAATAAATTATGTGGATACCGCATGGCCTTATCATCTGGGTCAGAGTGAAACAGTTCTCGGTAAAGCCCTTAAAGACGGGTACAGGGGAAAGGTGCATCTGGCAACCAAGCTTCCCATGTTTCTTATTAGGAAAGAAGAGGATTTTGACAAATACCTCAATCAGCAGTTAAGCAGACTTCAAACCGATTGCCTTGACATTTACCTCTTTCACATGCTCAACCAGGTCTATTTCGATAAAGTAAGGAGATTCAACCTGATCTCCAGAATGGAAAGAGCGCGTGAACAGGGCAAAATTAAACACATTGGGTTTTCTTTTCATGATACCCTCCCGGTATTCAAGGAGATCATCGACTTTTACAACTGGGACATGACTCAGATTCAATATAACTATATGGATACATCTATCCAGGCCACCACTGCAGGCCTTCAGTATGCCGCTGAAAAAGGGATTGCGGTAGTAATAATGGAGCCGCTCAAAGGCGGTCAGCTCGCCAATCCGCCATCAGAAGTCAATACGATTCTCAAGTCCGCACCAGTTTCCAGAACACCCGTAGACTGGGCTCTTCAATTTTTGTGGAACCGTCCGGAAGTCTCGTGCGTTCTCAGCGGCATGGGAAATAAAAAGATGGTTGAAGAAAACTGCAACAGCGCAGATACCTCCGGCATTGGCCTCCTCTCTTCATCAGAAAACCGGATTATCGAGGAAGTCGCCCAGACATACAGAAAGAAAGTCATTGTTCCGTGTACCGGCTGCAGATACTGCATGCCCTGCCCGTCAGGCGTTGATATTCCACAGAATTTTGCATTGCTGAACAATAAATCATTCGGTTCCGAGGGCAAGTTCAGCAGCAGAATAATCCAGTGGATAGTTACCCGAAATTATAAAAGACTGGCTAAAAACAACTAGAATCCTTGGAAAACAAAGGACGGGCTTCGCTATGTTCAAAATGCAACGCCTGCATCTCTAAATGCCCACAGCAGATCAGGATTCCTGAATTACTGGAAAAAGTATCCGATGTATTTGACAGGGGAAAATCTATCGCTTCAGTCAGACAGAAGCAATGCCCCTGATTTTTACATCCCGGGGAGACAATATGAATGAAATGAGAGCTTTAATAGACCAGATCGATGCATTTGCAAAAGAAAGAGACTGGGACCAGTTCCACACACCAAAAAACCTGGTAATGGCATTGTCAGTTGAGGCCGCGGAACTGGTGGAGGAGTTTCAGTGGTTGACAGCAGAACAGAGTGCCAATTTATCTGATGTTAAAAAGGAGAGGGTAAAGGATGAGATCGGAGATATCCTTAATTACACCCTGCGTCTCTGCAGCAGGCTTGGAATTGACCCCTCTCTGGCTGTAACCGACAAGATAAAGAAAAACGCGGTAAAGTATCCTGTCGAAAAATCAAAGGGCTGCATGAAAAAATACAATGAGATATGAGTGTTCCGGCGAAGACCGGGACATTCACTTCAGTCTGTCATTCCGGTGGAGGCCGGAAACCATCTTACTCTATTCCAACCATTCATGGATGCCGTTCTTCAACGGCATGACGATTTCGTGACGGTGGCGCTGAAAGGTTACTTATGTGAATAACATTACAGCCGCACTCCGTCATTCCGGCGAAAGCCGGAAACCATCTTCTTCTGCTCCAGCCATTCCTGGAAGCCGTTCTACTCTACGGACGGACTATCTTTATAATTTTAGAACTCCTGACTTGCGACTTGCTACTTGCTACTTTCCCTTACATGCTTGAATTCTTCAAGACTACAACCAGTTTTAATCTACCTACAGTTCGTCAGTGCGGCCGCAAGGGCGGTTGAAAATGTGATGAACATACCAGCCTTTACAACTGGTGGACAACAAGGGGTGATAGCGCAAGACCGGCGTCCTCG
>JAAYYB010000134.1 GCA_012515615.1 Fibrobacter sp. | reverse complement strand
TATGCGGACCGCCTCCCGTTTAAAGGAAGCATCATATTTCTTTCTTGTTTTCTTGGACATGAACACACCCTCCATGAATAAAAATATTTTGGTAATAGGTGTGTCCACCAATTCGGGTACAATTCACTCTTAGCCTCTTAACCTCTTAGCCTCTTAACCTCTTAGCCTCTTAGCCTCTTAGCCTCTTAACCTCTTAACCTCTTAACTTCTTAACCTCTGAACCTCTGAACCTCTGAACCTCTGAACGCTGAACGCTGAACGCTGAACCTCTGAACGCTGAACCTCTGAACGCCGTACGCCTACTTCTTCTTTTCGAGCCGCCATTTTTTCATCTGTTTTATGTAAATCGATCTGATCGACAGCAGTTCACTGTCGTAGCGTCCATCCCTGAAATCCGGGAAAGACCATTCAAATGGCTGGTAGCGCCCCGATTTGTAGCGTCCCGCAAGGTCCGCGTAAATTCCTTTGTCGATATAAACTTTCTGCCCGGCTTCTTTTGCTGATGCCAGAAGCACCTTGTTGTGGTCAAGATAGCCGGCATCAAGGTTTACTATTCTCTTCCTATCAATTGACAGTTCCTGTTCGATTCTGTTGCACCCAAGCTTCATCTCTACCATAAGGGTCGGTTCGTAAAGAGATTCAAATGATAACAGCCTGCGGTAAAGGGGGGTTCCCATCTCCGGTTCGTAGTAATCTGTAACATCGAAAAGGTGGTCTTTACCCTGGAAATCAACAGGCCCCCAGAGTTCTGTGACTTTTAAAAGAGCAGAGTTTAGAGCTTCACTTTTGTTAAAAAGGACCGCTATAAAGAACTTGACCGGGAAAGGTGGACTGGTCTCAGCCATGGTTTAGAACTCCGAATGCTTTTTTGACGATTTCTTTATTGATACCCATTGAACTGGCAATATACTCCATCTGGTTTTCCGCTGAGAGTTCTTTTCTTTCTGTACTGGATTCTGATCTTACTGAAAGCTTCTTTCCCTGCAGGTAGTGGTGTTTTCCGGCGAAACTGCGCGTTATTACCGGATAAGTCATCATTTCCCATGAAAAGGACTGCTCCCAGGCCCGGGCAAATTCTGTTGCATCTACAAATCTGACCTTATAGGTCATTCTCAGTTTGCGGTTCCCCTTTACTACAGTATAGAGTTCCACTTTCTGTCCGTTTTGAAGAGGAATCAGCTCTATCAGGTTGAACCCGTTGCTGACTCTGACAGGCTCTACAGATGGGAGCTTTACAGGAAAGCACATGAGGTAACCCGGATCAATCAGCAACAGTCCATCATCACTGGTTACAACCAGTCCGCAATGGGTGTCTACGCCATAGTAGCGGTCAGCCAGAACCGGATAAGATTCAATATTGAATGCGTTCAGTACTGCTATCAGGGCAGCAGTCAGTGAAAAGCAGGTTCCTCCGGTGCCCCATTGCAGCCAGTTATTCAAAAGCTCATCGGGGAAGCGCATACCGGATCTGGGGTTAATGATAGAGTCTGATTTTATGATCTTGGTCAGGTTTTCGTATGGAATTGCAGAGAATGCTTTTGCAATTCCGTTTATGTTATCGAGCCTGTTTGGGGAGGGGATAAAACCGCGGCGGCTGAAAAATTTCTGCAGCAGGCTTTTATCTTCCAGCTTCAGCCAGGGTGCATCGTGATAGTTGTCCATATTAATATTCCCGGATTGGGCGGTTTTCTCCAGCATCTTATTCTTCAAAATGATTTTTTACCGGTTTATTGTGAGCTGATCCGGGTATAGAAAATAGTTCCTGCAAGGAAAATTTAATACCTCTTTGCCGGTTCAAAATTACGTACAGAATAAATAGTGATTGCAAAATTTCCAGATCCCAAATATTTTGGTATAGGGAGTTTCGATAAATAATGTCAAAAAGATTCTTGCTGGTTTCGGCTGTTCTTGTCTGTGGATTGGTCTCTTCTGCTCTGTCGGAAGGAAGTGAGAAAGATTCTGCTCTGATTCTGCTGGTTAAGCAAAATTATCCCGGAGCCATGGAATCCATCGAGAATCACCTGAAGAGGTATCCTGAGGATAACAGCGCGCTTTATTTCAAAATTGCCATAGAACAGACAAGAATTCTCGATTATGAGTCCTACATCATCGATGGTCCCGGGTTCATGAAGATGAGTGACAGTGTTAAGCAGATTCTGGAAGGCCGCCAGAAAAAACTCCGTGGACCGGATTCTCTTGAGTGCCTTTTTTTTACTGCAAACGCCTACGGCGGTATCAGCATTATTCAGGCAAAAACAGGCAACTGGTTTGATGCCATGAAAAATGCGATGAGCTCAATGTCGCTTCTGAAGCAGGTTAAAAAACTCGATCCTGATTATTATGCCGCATATCTTGGGATAGGGGTCTTTAATTATTATCTGAGAAGCAGCTTTAAATGGCTTCCCTTTGTGGATGACAAGGGGCAGGAGGGTATAAGGACAATTGAGAATGCCCTCAGAGCAGAGTTTCCCTATAACTATGCGGCGAAAAACTCATTGTGCTGGATTCTTATAGAGAAAGGGGAGTTCAAGGAGGCCGATTCACTGGCCAGATCTGTTCTGCAGGATATTCCCGACAATACAATTTTTCTGAGGATCAGGTCTCTTATAGCGCTCTGGACCGGAAAAAACAAACAGGCGATTGAGCTTGGGTCACGCCTTGTAGAACTTTCTGAAAAACGGGATCCGATCAACTGGTCGGATCTGATAGCAGGACATACTGTTTTAGTAAACAGCTACAGTAATTTGAAAATGGAAAAAGAGTCATTTGAATCTGCAGATAAAATTCTCTGCAGGCAGATCCCCAGAGAGTATCTGGAGATTCCCCACATCAAGAAAAACATCAAATACCTTGATGAAACAAAGCAGAAGCATAAAGATTACGCATTGAAAAAGTAGCTTACCTATGCATAAAAGCATTTTTTTCGCTCTTTTATTTGTCACGGCTGTATCTGGCCGCTACGCTCCCAATCTTCTGATTAACCCTGACCTTGACAATCTGATTTACCGTCTTTCATCCCGGTATGGCATGGCTGTTCCGGAGGATCTTTTCAACCAGCCTTATACTGCTGACAAGGTACTTGACTATCTGGGAGAAACCGCTGAAAAACACGGTACGGAGCTTTCAGATTATGAGAAATATCAATCTGTGTCTGCTGTAAAAAGACTGGACCCTGTCTGTGGCTTTTTAAAATGGTACAGAGAGGAAAAACAGAGCGGCAAGCCCGATATTCATCTGAAACTTCAGCTTCGATTGCTGGCCGATATAAAACCTGTTTTATCCAGTAACTCTTCCATAGGTGTAAAGGGAATCATCAATCCTTTACTTACGGGTAATCTGGGCAATCTCTCATTTTATTCGGGAATTGATGTCTGGACGCAGTACAGATCAGATATCATGTTTCCCCGCCACAATTATCAGCCCTATGATGGAATCCCGTACAATCTTTTCGGGAGAAGTACAGACTCGTCGCACACTCTTTCATCCGATATGCTTCGAGGCGGGATAAGATACGATGCGGGCAGGATCAGGCTGGAAACTGCGATCGATTATCTGCGCACCGGGCCTGCACTGTACTATCCTCTTACTCTCTCCGGTTCTGCTCCTCCTGTAACCTACGCGAGGGGGATGATCGATCTGGATCTGGTACAATACAGCCATACTGCAGGCTTGCTGAAGTTTCAGAAAGATAAGCTTAAATTTCTCTATGCTCACCGTTTGAGTGCCAATTTGTGGAAGTCCAGGCTCAATATCGGATTTAATGAGGTGATAATAAACGGAAGCAGCACATCGGAGCCCGCAAGTGATTCCAACCGGGTTCATCCTGATAATTCCGGTCAGCAGAGGGGTTGGGAATGGGTTTATCTGATTCCGTTTGTGCCATTCAAATTTGCCGAGCATTATGCCGGGGACCGGGATAACGCAGCTCTTTCCCTTGACTTCAATCTCCAGTGGCCCGTTGATTTCCGCTGGTATGCGGAGATTTTTCTGGATGACATGCTTTCACCGCAAAAATTATTCAGCACTGACTGGGGGAACAAATGGGCCCTTACGGCCGGAATGCAGTTTTTTGGAACCCTTTTTATGCGGGACATGGAAATTGACCTGGAATACTCACATGTAGAACCATGGGTTTACACGCATTTTTACGGCGGAAGCCACAGGTACTCTCATTTTGACAATTGCCTTGGTTCACCGCTGGGTCCAAATTCACAGGCGATTGTGCTTTCGATGCATTCACAGATCAGTAAACTAAACAAGCTGGGAATCGGGCTTAACAGCATAGCTCAAAACCGGTCCGTGAGGGGCGGGAATATCTCTGATGTATATCAGTTTTGGGATCCTGCTGACGAAATGAAATTTCATGATGACACAACAAAAATGTTTCTGGGACCGGGAACAGAATGGTCCCTGAAGCCTGTTTTCTACTGGAGTTTCAACCCCTTTGGAAGATTCAGAGTAGATGCCAGTTATAAGGTGGAACTGCTTGACAACAAGCATAGTTCGGAACTGTCGCTGTGGGGCGGAGTGGTATTCTGAATTAATATACCGCCAACTTTGTGGAATCCAGCGCCGGTTTGTTTTTAGGGTTTCCCATGCTGTTCATAATCCATTTGTATTCTTTATAACCTCCGGCAAGTCCGGCTTTTACACAGATTCGATCCTGAGCCGAGGAGAACACCTCCTGGAAACGCATTCTTTTAGCCGGATCCTCAGTCTTAAAAGAATCAGAGTACATAATAGTCAATGAATCCAGCAATGGATTACATGTCAGCCACACTTTAATCTGATTTGCGGATATAGTAGAATCGGACGGCGGAACAAAATTGATCGGCTTTGTCTCTTCCTGTACCTGAGGCGCCGGATTATTTTTGCCACTCTCATTCTTTTGTTTACATCCAGGGATAAGTACAGCGGTAAGGAAGAGGGCAATGAATAAATGTTTCAATGATTTCTCCTTTTTGAAAACTGATGGTGCATAAAAAAGGTATTTATAGTAATTTAATACTGGGGAAAACAGGAATTCCAATAATCCTGAAAGTCGCAGTTGGGGAGAGCAAAAAACCGTAAGATGTTGAGATGATAAGGCTTGAAGGCGTTGCAGGTCTTATCGACAAGGTGATAAGATCAAGACGCCTGAATGCCTTAGCGCTCAACAGATTACGATTTTTTGCCTCATCCAGCTGCGATTTTCAGGGTAAAATGATAACTGGTTATTCTCTGATGAATCAGTTTTGAGATGCGAGTGCATGAGACCAAAAAAACATCTTGGGCAACACTTTCTGACCTCTACACGGTATGCCGAACGAATAGCTGAATCGGTTCCCGCGATTTCTGGAGCAAATGTTCTTGAGATAGGGCCGGGGCAGGGTGCCTTGAGTTTTTACCTTAAAAAGCGTTTTCCGGTTTTTCATCTGGTGGAAGTGGATACAGAGGCGATCGGGTATCTCAGGGAAAAACTTGGCGAAGGCGGATATGTAGTTCATAATCAGGATATAATGAATTTTGACTATTCCATAGCGGGTTTTCCTCTTCATGTGGTCGGTAATCTTCCATACTCTATAGGTGCCCACATTATCAAGAAAACATTGATGTACGGAAACAAGATTGTTTCCTGTACTTTTATGGTTCAGCGTGAGGTGGCTGAAAGGATCGCTTCAGGTCCCCACTCCAGGACAAATGGCTTTCTTACCATATTCTGTGCTTTTTTTGGAACTCCGAAAATACTCTTTCATGTTCCGCCCGGGGCTTTTTTCCCCAGACCAAATGTGGATTCATCAGTGTTTCAGATAATTGTTGATCAAAACCTTGAAAAGAAGCTGGACAGGGAGAACTGGGAGCAATTCTTTGCATTTGTGAGCAAGGGGTTTTCGCAGCGGAGAAAAACTCTTGCAAAAGTTCTTTCTACAGAAGAGATTTCCAAACAGGATTATAATGATATTATGGTTGAGATCGGGGTTGATCCTATGGCCCGTCCGGAGGATCTCGGTATAAATCAGTGGCTGATGCTTTATAAAAAGTCGGTTGTGTCAACAAAGGAAAGAATCTGAAAGCACTGCCCTGCATAAAATACCAGTCCGGGGTTATCCGGTTTTCTCAGGGGTTGCAGAAGAGACTGATTGTTTCTTTTGTGATGATACTGCTGATGTGCTACGGGTTTTCTACTTTTGGACAGAGTAATTACTGGCCGGAGATGTTTATGGTGCCAGAAGGAGTACCTGCAGAGAGTGATTCATCAAGCCTCACGATTTCCGACAGGTTTTCTCTTTACGAAGTGCTTACAAATCGTAATACGATAAACTGGAGGAGAGTAGACGATAGATATCTGCTTTATCAGACCAGTGATTTTCAGTTTACATATTTTGACAGCGAGACAAAAAACCAGTCTTACGACTTTTCCGGCAACCTGTTATTGCCCGGGTATCCTTTTAATGCTGACAGCTTCGGGATTGAATGGTCTCCTGTAATCTCATACAACAAGAGACCAACCGGAAGTGCTTTCCACTCGATGGCCGATTTCGGGCCGGTACTTAAATCAAGGTTCAAGGGTGTACCGTTTCAAGCACGTGCTGGTATTGCCGGTTACGGATGGAACGACAATATTCATAATGGTTTATTCGGGACTGAGTTCAAAGATTTCGATGGTGATCCGGGTTATTACGGCGGGATACGCATTGGTGATTTCTCATCGGGAATAGGTGGCCTGCCTCTTCATGTAAACATGCAGGCAGATGGAAAGTATATAAACAATAATGGTCTTGGTCTGCTGATGGGGTCCGCACTTTACAGACATGCTTTAGCAAGTGGGGATTCAATTTTTCTTTTCGCCGGAGATTCTCTTCTTAACGGCAAAGATATCTACCTGCGTTCAAACGTTGGAAGTGGATTGTACGAGAGTTCACCATGGCGTATCCGCCATTCCCTTACTGCTTCAGCGGGATTTAAAGTAGCCCCGCGGCTTGGGTTTGAGCCCGCGTTTTTCTATTCTTACGGTCGCAGCACAGTAGAGTACCCCAAAGATTCTGCATCGCTGAATAATGTCAAAAATTCTGAACATTCATTAAATCTTCAGATGTCTTCTCTGGGAAGGTATTTTTTTGATTACACAGGGGGTATAGAATTTATCTGGGGAAATCAGGACAAACTGTACAAAATTGTTCCTTCAGGGCCACTGCTTGACACCACGGAGATTCCGTCACAGTTCTATGACTACAGGTGTGATGAGGCTGCCACGGATCATGCTTTGCGTTTAAACTTCCCTGAAAATATCTCGGTTGACTATGAATTTCACGCTGTCAGGGAATCCAGGAAGTACCCTGTTTTACATTTAATTAACGGAGACAGTACGGCAAACCAGGATGAAAGCGATTATGTACGTCTGATGCACCGTGCTGCTATCAATGCTGACAGCCTGTCCTTTTTTTCTGTAAGTTTGTGGGGAGATTACTCTAAAACATATCTGTATTATTACCGGAGGCCAAATAGCGGCAACAGTAAACAAAGAGATGAATACAGGATCGGGGTCGATGCTTCCCTTATTTGGGAAAAAATAAGAATTGATGAACGTCTGTTTGCAGAAAGTGAAGTCACAGAATTCAAGTTCAAAGAGGTTCATTTAAACGATCCGCCGCCTTATTCCAGAAAATTCTCCTCGAGGCTTTCTGGTGAATGGAGCATCACAGAACGACTTCAGCTTCAAATATCCTGGTATCAGGTGTATTATGATAACGGATGGTGGTATGGAAGGGAGTATTTCGATACGACTTCTACTCAGAGAGCCAATTATTATGCAATCAACATGAAATCCAATGATTGTTCCATCAATGCCGCTCTTAATGTACAACTGGAGAATCTGAATTTCTCCTTCGGGACATCTGTCAGTGACATATTTCAACGCTTTTATGATGAACCGTCAAGATCTTATCAGATTAAGGATTATGGTAAAGGGTATATATTTGAGCCCTACCTGGATTTCAAGTATCCCTTTGGATTTATAACAGCACAGGGGAAGATAAAAAGAATAATCAATACACTGGACACCAGAAGGTATGTTTTAAAAAGGAACTGGGATATCACACTTAATGCAATTGCGGAATTCAGATGAGAAGTAGTTTACTTATAATTTTTGTACTGATGCTCCTTTCCGGATGCGGGATCTTTACTCCCCGTGATCAATTTGAAATACCAGAACCGGATGATATTTCTGAAAGCGACCCCTTCAGTTTCTCATCTCTTTTGAAAAACTCGGACCAGCATTTCAACAGATTGCACCCCGATGAGCTTTTCAGCGATTTTATTATATATGTTGATGTTAATTCCGGAGCAAATGTCAAATACAATAAATCACAGATGAAAGACAGGCTCAGACTGGCTGAAAACGAATATCCGGGCTTACGTGTTGAATGGAGTGAGTGGAATGACAGCACCTCTGTTCTTATTGGAGATACCATTTATCTTGAAGAAGCCAGATATTCGGTGTTTCTAAGCAGAGAAAGTCAGGAACCTGAATATTTCGGAAAGTCGAGATTTACAATAGTAAGAAACCAGATCTGGCAGATTTACAGGTGGACGGATATACCTTCCGGGAACAAAAAATCTTTCTTTGCGCCGCAGGACTGAAGAAATGTCTTATAAGTATATTTACATTTTTATTACTGTGCTGATGGTTTTCACCGGTTGCCGCATTCCCTTTTTCCCTGAAACAGGGAAACCCACCAAATCTCATCACAGCAGGTCTACACCAGAAGGACTGATCAGTCAGCTTGTTCAATCCTATGAGTCCCGTCGTCTTGATCTTTTTGAGGATCTGCTTGCGGATTCTTTCAGATTTTATGTAGCCCCCTCTTTTAAGAATGCCTTCATTGCCGCGTACCCTAACTCAGACAGGGAGGCTCCTGACACCGCATTAAGATTTATCGACAATTCCGAGAGTTATTATTTCTGGACTAAATCGCTGGAAATTCAAAGTCATAGTAAACTTTTGTCAAATGATAAAGTGAGCGAGATAAAGTTCTACTCACCATTGGAAATATCCAGCAAAAGATATGCAGTGGCAAAAAACGGTGATACAGTCAACGTTGAACTGCTGACAAATGGCGGGGCCTTTGAAATCAGGATGACTCAGAGCGCAACAGAAATGCTTGTGTATTCTGTTTCAATTGAAAAACAGGTCTTCTATCTTGAGCGGGACAGTGACAGGCTATGGGTCATAAGGAAGTGGTACGATCTAAGCAGCGCTCCCAATCTTGTGGAATGATATCACTGCCTGTTCTCCTGGCTCACCGTGCTTATTCCTTTGAACTGCATCAGCAGATTGCAGATATACTCCACCACCACTTTGGTTTTCCCCGGCAAAACTACCTTTGTGCTCTGAAGTAAAATCAGGTCTTCTTCCTCAAAGGTACCAAGAACCAGAGCACTGGTAAGATAGACTACAGTTCCGGCAACAATAGAGATGATAAATCCGGGTATTTCCGCGTTCTGAAGAATGATAAGTTCCATAACTATCCCCATAAAAACTGTAGACATGGTTATCTTTGCAACCGATACGATGGGATATTTCAGGTTCATCAGCCTGCAGGTATAAATCAGTCCGCCGACAGATGCCAGGATGGTTATGATTCCAAAGCTGACTGCAGCGCCAATGGCACCGTACGGTTTGATAAAAAGAAGGCACAATGTGATATTTATAACAGCAAGGACAATGCCGTACCTGTAAATAAAAGCCTGCTTTTCAAAGCCGTAGAGTATAGCCGAGGCAGGATTTGAGAGGCTGGAGAAAATTGAGGCGGCAAAGATTATCTGAAGAACCCTCTGAGCCCCGATAAAATCGTGACCGTAAAGGTAGTGAATTATCTGGTAGGCAAGTATCATCCCGCCGATACCGACAGGAAATGAGAAGAACGCCAGATATCTGGTGGAGATGAAAAAAAGCCTCTTCATTTTTTCTCTGTCATTTGATCCGAAGTAGGATGACATAGTGGGAAAAAGAACCCGCCAGAATGTAGTGGGAAGAATCGAAATAAACCTCTGGGCGACATTAAATCCCAGGTTGTAAAAACCGACCTCGGCGGCATTGCAGAAACGCCCCAGGAAAAAAATCTGACTTTTGTCCCAGACTATCTTATCACAAACAAGGATCGCGATTACACTATTGTTGTAGGCCAGTATGCGCTTTTTGATATCCGAGGTGAGGCTGCCGGGGCCTTTTTCCAGGGCCCCTTCCCGTTTAAGAACGATATAGTAGAATACAGCATTGATAAAAGAGAACACAAGCATAACCCAGAGAAGCCCGGTGATTCCCTTGCCCATCATAAGTACTGCAATTTTTGATGCAAAAGAAAGCGGTGTCAGGATGAGATTGGAATAGGTAAAGTATTCAAATTTCTGTATTCCTTCTATTGCAGCTGAGAAGATAGCTGTTATCATTCCGGGAAGAAGTCCTATTGCCGCAAGAAGAAAGAAAAATGATTCATCGGGGGAGAAGAAGAAATCGGCAATTCTGGAGCTGAAAAAGACCAGTAGAACCGTAGTTACAAGAGATATTACTATCTCTAATTTCAGTACATAGTAAATTATGGGCCGCAGATTCTTGTTTTCACCCCGGCCGTTATACTCGGCTATAAACTTTGTGACCGCATGAATAAGGCCCATCCCCAGTACCCATGTCATGGTTCCTGAGATCCAGAGCACCAGGTTGAAAATGCCGTAATTGGTCGGTCCAAGCTGGCGGGCAACCCAGATAGAGATAATCCATGATGTCATCATCATGAAGAATGTATTGAAGAGTATAAGGACAGAGTTTTTAATGAGTTTTGAGCCCTGTGCCATTTAATTTTCCCTTATTGCCTTTTCGTAAATATTCTGGACTTCTTCACAAATTAAACGCGTGTCAAAATGTGTGTTGACCCTGACTCGTGCCGCCTTTCCCAGTTCATAAATCATCTCCCGGTTCCCAAGCAGCTTTTCCAGTGCTGCTTTCAGCTCTACCGGATTTTTGGGAGTCACAAGCAGACCGCTTTTTCCGTGCTGGAGCATCTCGGGGTATCCGCCGCAGTCTGATGCAACAACAGCCAGGCCGCAAGCCATGGCTTCAAGAGCAGCATATGGAAAATTCTCCCATATAGATGGAAAAATTGCAACTGAAGAACTAAGCAGATTTTTTTTAACATCTTCAAGCGGCAGTCCCTCTATCCATTCAACATTCCCTTTAAGCGGTGTTTCCCTTATTTGTGACCTGATGTGCTCTCCGAAATCTGTTCCATCACTCATAACTCCGTAAGCCCTGCCAATAATTTTAAGAGGTGGCGGACCGGAGTGGGTTCTGCATATTTCAGAGTACGCCTCAAGCAGTATGTGAACTCCTTTTCTCATCTCAACCCTGCCAGTGTAAATCCATCCTCCACCGCTTGTCTGGTGGTAATCACCGGAAGGAAGGGGATTGTGTATCACCTTAATAAAAGGCAGTTTCCAGCGTTTCCTGATGATATCGGCAAGCGCCTGTGACGGGCTTGTGACAAGATGTGCATTGACAACAGAACGTTTTTCGATAAATGTAAGCAGGATGCGGTCCCCGGGAGCCTCCCGGATTCTGTCTATTTCACTTAGCATGTACCAGGGGGTATGGAGCTTTGCGATCCGGACGCCTGGCGATTTTTTCAGGTAATAACCTTCGCCACCGCATTCCGGGTACTCGATTATATCAAAACGATTACCCTCATTCCGGAGCTCTTTTACGGCTTTTGCGACTGCGCGGGCCCAGCAAAGGCGCACAAGTGTATGCGGGAGCATCCTGTAGCAGAATTGGCGAAACGGGAAGAATATTTTGCCCTTTGGTAAATTATAATTTCCAGAAGAAATCCGGTGGACCGTGACTCCATTTACTAATGCTACGGAGTTTACTTCATTGAGACTTCTTGACAGTACATGAACTGTGTTCCCTCTAAGTGCCATCCCCTCTGCAACATGCTTTGTATAGGTTCCGATTCCTCCAAAACCTGTTTCAGGCGGGTACTCGCTGGAAATATAAAGAATCTGCATCCTGCCTTATCGACTCTTCTTTCTGCCATCTCTGAATTTATCTATCAGTGATTGATAAAAACTGATTGATTCTGCGGCAATCTTTTCAGGAGAAAATTCAGTCTTTATCTCCTGGTATGCTCTCTGCGCCATCTCTTCACAGAACTGTCTGTTCTCGATGAATTTTTTTATGCACCCCAGAAGCTCATCGATGCTCTCAGGAGAGAAGAGAAGCCCGGTTTCATTGTGTCTGATAATCTCACTGACACCGCCTGTGGAGGATGCGATGACCGGCAGTTGAGCTGAAATAGCTTCAAACAGGCTGTATGGAGAGTTTTCGAAAAGTGAAGGAAACAGAAAGCCTGATGACCGGCAGTAAAGCGCTGCAAGTTTTTTTGACGGAAGCGGTCCCAGAAACCAGACTCTTTTGCGTTCAGCTTCACTCAGAGTTCTCTCTATGGCCTGTCTGTAGCTGTAGGCGTCACCAAGCTCTGTCTCTCCTGCAAATGTCACATTTATATGTTCATTAAGCTGCAGTATTTTCTTAAGACTCCTTAACAGGATTAAAGCACCTTTTCTGAACTCAAGGCGACCGGCAAACAGAAGGTCTATCCGGTCATTTTTGTGTGATTTATTGATCCGGTCGAAAAGGTCGGTTGATACAGGATTGCGGATGATCTCGATTGAATCTGTGCGAATGCTGAAATCCCTTGTAACTAAGTCTCTCAGCGCGATGCTTGGACACCTGTAACCGTCAGCTCTTCTGATTGCCTCTCTCTCGAAATTGTGCCATCTTGAGCGCTCTTTTGTTAAAGTTAAATTATTCAGACGGTCTACTATTTCAGATGGTGTGTGGAAGTTAACAACAACAGGAAAAGGCAGTGAACCGCTGCACTGATAGGAAAGTCCGTTGTAGTCGGGGAATTCGGCAATGTCAAGACCAAACCTTTTGTGAATAGAAAGAAGCGTGTTTCTTATGTTACGTGAATTCCCCCGTTCCCATACTATCTTTCCACTCCTGAACTTATCGGTAATACGATGTAGTCCGGGGGCGGGGCTGAATCCGTAATTGTAAATGTGTACGGAATCAGATATCGGGTCAGGGCTGGTTCCCTCCCTGACCAGTATGTAAACGGTATGGCCCAGGGAGGCAAGAGTATTGGCTGCTAAATAGGTGTATGTGGCGATTCCGCCGTGCCCGCTATGGGTCGGGGAAGGGTATTCTGAATTTATCAGCGCTATACGCATATAAAAATCGAAACTGGTCAGGGTTAAAAAATATTTGGTGCAGATAGAGCCGTTCCGGCTGTTTCTGAACCTTTTCAATATTCTATAATTGATTCAATTTTAAGGCTACATTTTTCGTTATAAGGCTTAGAAAAATCAGAGGCTTAAATATGATTTAGCAGTCATAGAGAGATTTGAATTTCAGAAGTTATCTTCAGGAAATCCGGACCTTTATTCCCCGGCTTCTCAGGTATTCTTTGATCTGTTTTACCGTATACTCTCCGAAATGGAGCATCGATGCAATTAGAACTGCATCGGCATGACCCTCGGTAAGCGCATCATAGAGGTGTTCCGGTTTCCCGCCCCCCCCGGATGCTATGACCGGTATGGAAACAGAATCGGCAATCTTTCGGGTAAGTTTTATTTCGTAGCCCTGCTTTGTCCCATCTGCATCAATTGAGTTTACCACCAGTTCGCCGGCTCCCCGCTCCTGTCCCTCAAGTGCCCACCGTATTGCATCAATGCCGGTCCTGTTGCGTCCGCCATGTGTTACAATTTCGTAGCCGGAGGGAATCTGAGCGCTTGCCGGAACAGAGAGTACATCCATTGAAAGCACCACTGCCTGGGCCCCAAGTGCTGCGGATGCCTGATTGATAAGGTCCGGGCAGGCTACAGCTGCTGTGTTTAAATTTACTTTTTCTGCTCCTGCCAGTCGTACTCTGGTACAATCCTCTACTGTCCGAAGTCCTCCTCCGACAGAGAAAGGGATAAATATTTTTGAAGCAACTTCACTTACAACATCAATGATTATATTCCGGTTGTCACTTGAAGCAGTAATGTCGTAGAATACCAGCTCATCGATGCCCTCTTCGTAGTACCTTTGAGCTGTCGTGACTGGATCGCCAATATCTCTGGTCTCAACAAATTTTACGCTCTTTGCCAGATTCCCATTACGCACATCAAGACAGGAAATCAATCTTTTACTCAGCATGTCAGACCATCCAGACCATCCCAGGTGGAAAACGCTTCAAGAATCCGCAAACCAGCCGGGCCGCTTTTCTCAGGATGAAATTGTGTGGCAACCAGGCTTGATCTGCCTATTACAGCAGGAAAAACAGTCTCATATTCGCATTCCGCTAATACAGATTCTCTGTCGGACGGCTGTGGATAATATGAGTGTACAAAATAGAACTCATCCTCAGGCTTTACACTTTTAAGCACCGGATGTTCTTTAACTACTTTGATAGAATCCCATCCCATGTGGGGTATTTTGAGCCTTTTATCTTTCAGACAGAATTTCGGGCAGTTACCCTCTATCAAGCCCACGCACCCGGTTCCACCTTCGTCTGAATGGCTCAATATGATCTGGGTTCCAAGGCAGATCCCCATTATGGGAATTCCCGAATTGAAAGCCTCTTTAAGAGCGGTGTGAAGTCCACGCTGATTAAGAATTCTCATTGCCGACGCGGCATGGCCGACTCCCGGAAAAATAATCCGTTCCGCTGATAAGAGCTCTCCGGGATCGGCTGTGATAAATGACTCAATTTCTAAATAGTCGAGTGCTCTTTTCACGGATGTGAGATTTCCGGCCCCGTAATCTACTATCGCGATCATTTCATAATCCTTAAATCAGTTAGAAAATAAACATACCTGCTCAGGGATGGTCTGTCAATAGGTTTTATTTTAATCAGTTCATCCAAAGTTAGTGACTGAAAATAATTTTCCGCTCATACTTTTTCCCTACAATCATCAAATGATCCAAAATATTAGCCTCTTATCCTGAAATCAGTTTATTTTCATATTCTGAGCTGAAAAAAGGTCTGCTGCTTCACGAACTAATTCAAAAAAATGAAACAATACAAGTACTATCTATTTGATGCTGATGGGACACTGTTTGACACTACAGGATTGATCTGTGCCTGTTTCAAGCACACCTCCTCGTATCTGGGCATGGAACCGCTCAGGGATGATCAGATAATTCCAAATATCGGATTGACTCTCCGGGACCAGATGGAGCTTTATTTCGGAAAACTCACCGATGAGAGGTTTGATACAATTCGTCAGGTCCATATGAGTTATCAGCTTACAGTCTACAAACAGTATCTGAAGCTTTTCCCCGGGGTGAAGGATGCACTTGAACAACTTTGTGGCATGGGGAAAAAGTGCGCAGTTGTCACATCAAGGATGAAGCAAACACTGGAAATTTATCTGGCTGAAACCGGGATTGTTGAATATTTTACTCATCTTGTCACTCCGGAAAATACAACCAGGCACAAACCCGAACCAGATCCGGCCCTGAAAGCACTGGAATTACTGGGAGGACTGCCGGAAGAAGCTTTGATGACCGGGGATTCTACATTTGACATCGAGTGCGGAAAAAATGCCGGGACCGACACTGCTTTTGTCAAATGGAGCATGAGCGGACCATCCTCTCTGAAAGTGAAACCTACACACTATCTGCAGAACATGAGGGATTTATGCGTGAATTGATTAAAACGTCAATGGTGCTGGCTGCGGCATTCTCTGTTTTATTGACACTTTCATGCGAACTTATGCCGTTTGGCCCTGATGATGATGGTATTTCTGAACAGTATCAGTTTGCGGCCGAAGTTCTTGACGCATTTTTTATTTTCCAGGAGAGGCTTCCTTCTGACCTCTACGGATTTTCCTCACCGCAGGCACTTTATGAATATGTAGATGAACCGTATACCGCTTTTTATTCCACAGATATTGCCAATATGATAAGAAAAACGCTCAGCACAGAGAGCGAAGCCGGTGGTATCGGAATAATGGTCGACTCTGTTTCTAACGGCTATGTAATCAAAGATGTTTTCCCGCAATCACCCGGCGAGAAAGCCGGTTTGCATCGACGTGATACTATTGCTGAAGTTAACAAAAAGAATATTGCCGGCAGGACCTGGAAAGGTTATATCGACACTCTGATCAGTGGGGATATCGGTGAAAAAGTGACTCTTGGAATTAAAAGAGCCGATTCAACACTTGAGATATCTGTTACACTCGGCATTTTCAAGAGCCCAACGGTATTTGTTGACACCCTTGATTCTTCAATAGCGTATATAAGCCTGAGTTCTTTTCTTAGTGAAACCAATACTACCGGCGGTTCTGCAGAAGAATTCAGGAAAGCTCTTATGGAAACAGAGTGGGCAGAACACACTATTCTTGACCTCAGGGGAAATCCGGGGGGCATGATCAACCAGTGCCTCGAGATTGCCGGTGAGCTTGTTGAGCCAGGATCGTCTGTGATCCTTTCTCAAGAGCGCAGAATGGATGATTCCTACTATGTTTACGGGGTCGACACAACCTATACATCTTCCGGTACAGGCAGCGCGGCAGGAAGAAACCTTACAATACTTGCCAACCGCAACTCTGCCAGTGCTTCGGAACTCCTCATATCTTGTGTAAAAAGTAACCGCCCTGAGGTGACTCTGGTCGGTGATACTACTTATGGTAAAGCCAGAATGCAGGTATGGTTAGATGGCCCGGATAAGGTCATGGCCACTGTTACATGCGGTCTGTTCACTCCTGTAAATATGGATCCCTATGATATGGTCGGAATCGTACCTGATGTGACAGTGGAACCGGATCAGGATGCCTGCGATGTGGCAGTGGGGAGAATCGAAGGTGCTCTGGCCAGAAGATTGAGCCGTACCGGAAATTACGGGAAGCTATTTACCGATGGCAAACAGAAGCCATCTTTTCCCTCAGGGATTATTCTCAGGTAATCAGAATATGATAAAACTGGAATCAATTACTAAAAAGTACGGGACTATCACTGCTCTTGATAACATTTCACTGCATGTCCAAAAAGGAGATTATCTGGCGCTTTTAGGGCCTAATGGTGCCGGTAAAACAACTATCATCAGGATTCTCCTAGACTTTACTCATGCAGATGCCGGCAGAGCTTTTGTAAATGGTATCAACAGCAGGTTGCCCGCTGCGAGGCAGAACACGGGTTATCTTCCTGAGAACCTGAGAATTCCTCTTTATCTCAGCGGAAGGGATTTTCTGAAAAGACAGGCTTCATTATGCGGTTTGTCCGGAAAAGATGCCAAAAGAGAGATTGACAGGGTGCTTGAGCTCACAGGAATGAAAGAACGCCAGAAAAACCGCGCTGGTACCTATTCCAAGGGTATGCTTCAGCGCATCGGGCTCAGCGCAGCGCTTCTCTGCTCTCCACAGCTTTTAATACTTGATGAACCTGTAAATGGACTTGATCCCATAGGGATCAGAGAATTCAGGGTAATCCTTGAAAACCTGAAAGCCGATGGCATAACGCTGCTCCTTAACTCGCATATCCTCTCTGAAGTGGAACGGCTCTGCAGTACCGCTGTCATTATGAACCACGGGCATATTCTGGCTAAAGACTCTATTTCAAATCTCATGAAAGAGGGTGAGACGCTGGAGGATGTCTTTATCCGGCTCGTCAAATAATTCTGGACCGTCTTACAGAATCATTGATGATATCCAGGCTCCGATTGCCACTATGTAAAACAGACCATCAGCAAAAAGGTTAAACAGGGCCGAACGGCTGTGGCGCAGCCGAGGATTCCACCTGATAAAAGTGGATGCGTAGAACAGGGTGGGAATCTGCAGGAAAAAACGGATAGTATTCTGATGCTGGTAAGCTCTGGGGCCGATAAAGGCCGGAAAGAGCATAAGTGAAATAAGACATACCCAGATCATCAGGTGAATCGCTTTCCTGGCACGTTTTCCTCCAAATACTGTGATCAGCGTTTCTCTCCCCATGATCCTGTCACCCTCAATATCACGAAGATCAAAGATCAGGGACCGGAAAAAGGCGAGTATGAATATCCAGATAAAAGTGGCGACCGTTGTTGGTCGAAACTGAAATGAACCGTCAATAGCCTGGGGAATGATGGTCAGAAGTGTTGCCCAGGCAAGAGCCACAAAGAGATCTCTGGATGTAGGTATATCTTTGAGCTTTTTGTAGTGCAGAATACTCCTCAGTTTTTTTGGAACAATTGTCACATGGTAAACAGAACCGGCAAAACTCGCAAAAAGCATCAGATAGAAAAGAACTGGTTTGATCTGGAAACTGAGGATCAGCAGAGAAAAAATGCTGATGACTGACAACCACAAAAGAGATCTTTTGTGCATCTGGTAGAAATTATACCTGGAGATTCCGTGATGCTGGGTAGATTCGATACTGGCAAGGTTGTTCCATAAATACATCGACAAAAAGTAAAGAAAAGCCAGGCCGGCACCCGTAAATGTAAATGAGACTTCCTGCAGCGTACAGGATGCATAATAAACAGCTATGGCTCCAAGCGCCACAAATATGTTCATGTTTGCGAATGTATCCAGAGTGTTCCAGACCAGATTTTTAAAATTGTGCCTGCTTGTGCGATCCTTGAACTGCAGGTAGTCCGAAACCTGCTTTATCATCCAGTTTGGTGTAGATGCTCCTGCTGCTACACCCACAGTATTGAAGTCCTTTATCGAATTCCAGTCGATTTCTGTTTCATTTTCTATAAGCTGGGTTGGTGTTCCGTGAGAGGCTGCTATCCGGGCAAGCCTCTGAGTGTTGGCGCTGTTCTTTCCTCCAACCACAATGAGCGCATCAACCTGTTTTGAAAGAGTTGCAACTTCGGCCTGACGCTGATCGGTAGCGGCGCAGATCGTCTTCTTGATCACTACTTCTGAAGCCTGAAACTTTTCTTTTATTCCAGATGCGATCTTGTCAAACAATATCCTGTCAAATGTTGTCTGAGAAACCAGGCAGATTTTACCTGCTTCGGGTATTTTCCCGATGTCTTCTAAAGAGTCGATCAGAAAACCCGCTTTTCCGGCATAACCCAGCAGTCCTATAACTTCCGCATGACCCTGGTCACCTGTAATCACTATCTGATATCCCATTTCGCGATACTTGGATATCACTTTGTGAACCGTTTTCACCTTTGGGCATGTACCGTCAATTATCGTATTGCTTTTGGATTCGTAGAACGACTGAGTTTCCGGAGGAACTCCGTGGGCCCTGATCATCACTGTAGAGCCTGAATTGAGATTCTGCCTCTCATCAAGTGTCGTGACCCCGCGCTGCCGGAGCATTTCAACAGTCTGGGAATTGTGAATGAGCGGGCCTAATGTCTTTATTCCACCTGTTGTCTTTGCTGAGCTCTCAATGGCAAGATCTACCGCCCTTTTAACTCCCATGCAGAATCCGGCTGTCTTAGCGACAATCACTTTCATATAGTTATTCCCGACACGCTGCTTAAATTCCTCTATATCTGAATTATATAGGACAGACTTAACGTTTAAAAATGAAGGATTACACCGGTAAAAGGCAAGCGGCATGAAGAACTTCTCAAGAGAATCTGCTCTCGTTCTGTCATTGATTTCAATCAGCTGAAACAGGCTGCAACAGATCCCTCCCCGGCAGGAATGCGGGTTTCTTATTTACATCTACATCGGAGCGGGCATTATATTAACCTTTGATCCTGTTAGCTGAGTAGATTGCTCCAGACTATTAAGACAAAAAAACATAAGCAGGCCCATGAAGATCAATTATAAAGCACTGCTTCCGGCAACTGTCCCGGCAATTCTGGTCTGTATACTCCTCGATGCAGCTGTAGAATACATCTTCAGCCGCTTTACCGGAATTTCGTTTTTGACATTTTTTGAACAGAAATTGCACATTCAATATGGCATCCGGTTTTATCTGTTGAATTTTTTACTCTTCTCTGCTGAGATGTTCCTGGTCATCTGTTTTTATGCTGTGCTTAGAACTCACTTTCAATCCCCTGTAAAGCCTGTGATTATCTGTTCCTGCTTTTTTATCGGATTTACTTATTTATTGCTGTTCCAGATGATAAATCTTGGTATTTATCCGCTGACACCGGCTCTTGCATTCGGGGTCAGTACACTTGTAAGCTTTCCCGGTGCAGTTTTCACCGGTGCATCGATATATGAATGGCAGAAGGAAGAAACATTACCCCTGGAGGCCAAATGAACAAGAATCTAATACTTACGATCACATCTGCAATAATCATCTGCAGCTGCGGGGGAGACACAGAAACAATTACTACACAGATGTCAGAGGAAGAGAGTCAGAGAATCCATAGTGAAAATGCTGTTGTCAATAGCACCCTGGCGTATGCATATCGCATCTCAAGAAAGTATTCACAATCCATCCCATCAACCTTCACCAGTGCAACGGTGACAGGGGAATATGGGACAGTAACCTTCTCCGGCACATCTTCAGAAGCCAATGATCGCATTAATCTTTACCTATCCAGTAAATTTAACAATTTTGGCTCATGGCTTGGCAAAATAACTGAATATTATGGTTCAGACACAATATCTCTTGAAAAAAATTCCAAACAGCTGCTGGAATACCGGACGCATCTGCAGAGTTGCACAATGGATTATTTGACCGGGACAGGTTCATTTATCGGGAGTATCCATTTTAATCCGATCTCTATCTCAAAACAAACCGACACCACCGAGACGATAACTGTTCCTTATAAGATAAAGGGGCTTCTGCAGGCGTCATCCTATGATTGGAAGCTTGATGAAAACAAAACACTTATTACAACATTTGATAAGTGATTGAGATGTAAGCTTTTGTGATTGATCGGGGTGAGAATCGGGATACCTGTGAGCAGCGCTGGATGAGAACAAAAATGGTAATCCTGTTCGTTTCGGGTTATTATATATATAAGGGCACCTCTAAAAATTCATTTTCCGCTGCGGCCGGCTGCGAATTCTACTGCGCTTCGTTGCACTCAATCGACGAATCACAGCGGATTCGCCTCTTTCGTGCGCCTGGCGCAGCGAATTCTCGCTCGGCCTCGCTTGAAAACTGAATATTTAGAGGTACCCATAAATGAATTACCGATACCGTCTGATATTTTTACAACAAGACACTGACTATTCATAAAACACGTAACAATAATAGTATAGAAAGAGAAAATTGTATGAAAAATATTAAACTACAATCTGTTTTTGCTTTCATACTTCTGCTATGCATCTCTAAAGGTTTTACCGATAATCCAATCGTGCAGACCAAGTACACTGCTGATCCGGCCCCGATGGTTTACAAAGACAGAGTATATCTTTACACAAGTCATGATGATGATGTGACGGAAGATAATTTTTATACCATGCGAAACTACTGCTGCTTCTCCAGTGGTGATATGGTAAACTGGACCGACCATGGAATAGTGGCTACACTCGATAAGTTCAGTTGGCTCAATGGTCTCAATAACGGTGCCTGGGCACCTCAATGTATTGAACGTGAAGGAAAGTTTTATCTCTTTATTCCAATCCAGGGGAGAGGAATAGGAGTTCTTTCCGCCGACAGCCCGACAGGTCCATTTACGGATCCTGTCAATAAGGCGTTGCTCAGCCGGGGTAACTGGAGTGATATTGATCCGACGGTTTTTATCGACAGTGATGATCAGGCATATATGTACTGGGGAAACGGAAACCTGTGGTATGTTAAACTGAATGAAAATTTGACATCATATTCAGGAGGGGTTGTTACGATAAACCCCAAACCAAGTGGTTTTGTTGAAGGCCCATGGTTTTACAAACGTGACAGTCGTTATTATATGGTTTATGCGGGTATGGGGAGCGGTTCTGAAAATATTCAGTATGCCATGAGCAGTTCCGCTACTGGTCCCTGGACACACAAAGGAATAATTATGCCGCATGGAAAATGTTTTACAAATCATCCGGGGATCTGTGACTTCAAGGGCAAATCTTACCTTTTTTATCATAACGATAAATTACCTGATGGCGGCGGTTACAAGCGTTCAGTTTGTGTTGAACAGTTTTCCTATAACAACGATGGAACCATCCCATCAGTAGCAGCGACCGACAAGGGTCCCGATCAGGTAGATAGTCTCAACCCTTACGATACTGTTCAGGCTGAAACAATCTGCTGGGAAAAAGGCGTTGAAACAGAAGTCTGCAGCGAGGGCGGGATGAATGTCGGGAATATTGAAAATGGCGACTATATAAAGGTAAAGGGAGTTGATTTCGGAGCCGGTGCAAATCTGTTTGAAGCAAGAGTGGCATCAAATACAGATGGTGGTAAAATTGAGTTGTACATTGACAATGAAAGTGGAACACTTATTGGTACCTGTATAGTACCTAAAACCGGCGGATGGCAGAACTGGGAAACGAAGTCCTGCACAGTTAATAACGTGACCGGTAAACATGACTTGTTTCTGAAATTTACAGGTGGAAGCGGAAATTTACTTAATGTCAACTGGTGGAAATTTCAGATGGCAACTAAAACCGCTTCAGATAATCTACCGGTTCAGATGAAACCAAATAAGTTGAATGTAATATCAAAAGATGCAAATACAATCAGGTTTAACTACAATGGTCCGGAAGGTTTCTCCGGGAAGAATCTGAAGGTTACCTTTTCTGATTTACAGGGGCGCCTATTAGTCAGTCAGCTTTGTACAGGAAAGACATCCGGCATCCTGCCTTTTACAGTTGATAGAAAGCATCTGCGGCCGGGCATGTATATGATCCGTATCTCTGCTGAGAATAAAATATTATTCAACAGTTGTTTCGTGCTGCAATAATCATTAATCGTGCTGCATGTAAAGAATAACGCCGGGAAAAAATAACTCCGGGCGGCGGAGTAAAAAATCAAAGTGTCTACCCGATGTTGTATGTTGTCATTACAGGAGTGAGTTTATGCTAAGGAACCTCTTGCTGGCATCCATTCTTGTTATTTACGCGTGCTCTTCCATAAATACCTACCAAAGCGCGCAATCCCTGGATATAGGAAATTTTATCATCGGTGGAGGACCTGGTTTCCTGATGTTTCCAGAACAAAATGGTTCAGACATAGCTTTGTTTGGCGATTTCTTTTTCCGTTTGGGATTTGCACCCAGATCCGAACTGGGCCTGAGATTTACCATACCGCTTTCTGTCATGATGGATTTGAAAGGCCAGATCATAGATTTAGACAGATATGACCTTGCAATCAATCTCGGAGGAGGTTGTGATTTCAGTGAACAACTGAATCTTTTTAGTGATGACAATAATTCCTATCCATTCTTTACAGGATTAATACTGCATACCTTTACCATATCTCATAGACTGTCAATCACATTTGGACCTAAAATTATTTTTGCCGCATCGCGTGATTTAGTGGGTACCCCCAACATATAGCGCAATGCATATTTACTAATATTATGGATGATAAATTATTCTTTTCTGAGCTTCTCGGCCTCAAAGACCCTTGGTTTATTACTGATG
>JAAYYB010000133.1 GCA_012515615.1 Fibrobacter sp. | reverse complement strand
TTTCACCTCTATGAACTGGATGCGACAAACCCTCAAACAATCCGTCAAATCACCTCAAATCCACCGAATTTACGTATTTCAGACTTTGATGGTTGTTATCTGCCAAATGGCAACATTCTTTTTCAATCATCCAGAAACTTCGGTCTTGTTGATTGCTTTACAAACATAAGCAGCAACCTTTTTATTTGCGACAAAGATGGAAAATATCTCAGAAGAATCGGCTATGATCAGGTTCAGACCTTCTATCCAACAATGATGGAAGATGGTAAAGTTCTATACACACGATGGGAATATAATGACAGGTCACAGGTTTATTCCATGGGACTTTTCACCATGAATCCCGATGGAACCAATCAGACTGAATTCTATGGAAACCAGTCCTGGTGGCCCACCAGCATAATTCAAGCCCGTAACATTCCAGGAAGCACTAAGGTGATGGCGATATTTTCAGGACACCATACAACCTATTCCGGAGAGATCGGAATAATTGATCCCAACATAGGCAGACAGGAAGGTCAGGGAATCTCTCTCATTGCACCGGTAAGGAAACCTACCATAGTTCGCAGAGACAATGGCGGTGTAAACTTTCTATTCCAGACACCTTACCCTTTTGATGAGCAGTGCTTTCTTGTTGGATACCGCCCTAACACTTCTTCAAACTTTTCACTCTATTTCATGAATGTCAATGGAGAAAGAGAACTTTTAGCATGGGGTAACGGACAATCGCTAAATAGACCTGTTCCCCTTACGGCCAGAAAAGTGCCCCATCAATTTGCCCCCATGGTTGATTATAAAAACAATACGGGTGCTTTTACAATGTCCAACATTTATGTCGGCACCGGACTTCCCGGAATACCAAAGGGTACAATTAAAAGACTCAGAGTAGTCGCTCTTGATTATAGAATCGATAATCCAATAGGCTATACATTCTGGCGGACAAATGAGTTTGATCTCTCAGCTCATACATACACACCTATCGCCAGATCAAGCGGCTCCTGGGATGTAAAAAGGATCCTTGGTGAAACGCCTGTATATTCCGATGGCTCCGCGGCATTTATAGTCCCTGCGCGCACACCGGTATTTTTTCAGGCTCTGGATTCACTGGGAAGAGTTGTGCAGACAATGAGAAGCTGGTCTACACTCATGCCTGGAGAAACATTCAGTTGTGTAGGATGCCACGAAGACAAAAACAGTGCGCCACCAGTCGAAGGCGTACCAATAGCAATCATTCCAAAACCTCTTGAACCATTTCATGGAATTGAAAATCAGGGGTTCAGTTTCCCCAAACATGTTCAGCCCATCCTTAACGATAAATGTGTAAGATGTCACAACGCAAGCCATTCTAAAGGCCTTGACTTAAGAGCAGACCCCATTTACGCAAGCAACCTCAGCAGTGCATGGAAAACAGAGTTTAATGACCGTGACTATAATGCCAGAAAATCGTGGAATCTTTCATATCTGGAACTTACAGAAATCAGAGGGAAATATGTCAATTGGAATATAACTCAATCCTACCCAACAGGTTTAGCGCCTAACTCCACCGGCTCAGTAAAAAGTCCACTCATTTCCAGACTGCACAGTGGTCACAGTAACCTGTCGCTTTCTAAAAAAGAACTGGATATTTTAAGTGCCTGGGTAGACTTATGTATCCCCCATTCCGGCACCTACACAGAAGGAATGAACTCAACTGATGCGAATGCATATAATAATTCTGTTAAAAGAAAAACACAGTGGGAAGCCATTGAAAATATCAACATTCAGGAATTCATCGATGCCGGACAATACGGAGTCGTTTCTACCAGACATAACATTTCGAATCTCAACTCTTCAAAACAAGCCAGACCGATGTTACTGAACTTATCAAACCGGAACCTGTATGTGGTTTTCCCCGCCATGGGAAATTTTACACTGTTTGATCTTACTGGACGTAAGATACTGTCCATACCATGTCAGAGCACAGATGCCAGCAGGAATTTTCAAATAACACTGCCGGATAATTTACCATCAGGAACATATATCGGACATTTCAAGAGCAGCGCCAGGAACGCGAAAAATAACGTAAGTCAACCGGTTTTTATCCATTAAGCTGGTTTGTGTATTTGATCTGCCGTGGTGCTGATCCACTTACCATGAGCCTGCCTTGCCATTGTAAATTATCAAAGCAGGCGCTATCGCCTCTATGTTGTCCTCCATTTGTGAAAACAGGTGTGGTTGATCCCATATACAATAGTCCTTGCAGCCGCAGAACTGCAGGTAGATTAACCTGGAAATAGATTGGATAAAACAGACGCGTACTGTATGTGAAGGCTATCAAACAAGCTGACAGTTTCCCGCCGATGCCTTATTTGAAAGCAGAAAGAGTCTGGCCAGAACAATTGCCTTTAGCTTAACAAGGCGCTTACCCCGGCCGATTTCAGTATAAGCGGTCAGTCTCAGAAATAAAATGAAGCCCGCAGCATGTAGTACCAGTCTTCGCTGGTACGAGGCACCAGTTCGGTATATTTTACAAATGAAGGTGGTGCTGCAGTATACCAGTTGCGCGGCGTATGATCACACGCAATCTGCCCTGAAAGACGGAACCATGAAGAGAATTTTTTTGAAAGATAGATGGACCACTTGATATTATCATCGGTTTTGGCAAGACTGTCATGCCAGGAGGCATAATTCATTCCGGCCGAACTGCCGGTGTATGGAACCGGTACAGCGTTTTTCCATATAAATTCCTGCGAGTTCCAGTAAGGAGACTTGAAGAATTCAATTTCAAAGGAAAGAAGATCAAGCCTGGTATTAATATCCAGATACTTTTCCAAAGCCCACAGTCCGGCACCAAGGATAAGTCCGGAACCACCATAAAGAATGGTCTTCACCGAACGGTCATCCATTTTCGCGCCGAAAAGTCTGGCATCAGCAGTTCTATCACCGAGTCCAAAAGCTATCATGCCCGGCACAAGGCAATACGATGCGAACTGATGTGTAGGCCAGTTCATTCCAGCTGTGACAGGGATCCTCTCGCCCAATTCATTATACCATCCCGGATAATTCTTTACTCCTAAGATTGCCGCTTCACCATAAAGCTTAAGGTCCTCTTTACCTAAAAAAGACAGCTCACCGGAAAATTTCTCAATTGTCCCTTTGAGATCAAGCATCGCCCTTCCCATCAGTTTTGTGCCCCTGAAAGTATAAAGAGTTGTATCATTAGTCTCAGGGTCAATATATCCTACCCACTGGTTTACAGTAGGATGTTTTTCCGAGTTCAATCCCGGAGTCGTCTTGCGTCTGTCCATGGAGATCATATGAGCGAATTGCACACCAAGGGAAAGAGACGCGATCTGAGGCACAGTACTGGTTGCAAGGGCTGTAAAATTGATGTCACGAAGAGGATAGATATCAAGCTCTGTGTTGAAAATGGCATCAATATTGACCCATGGGTAAACTCCATATGCAGCGTGAATACCAGCTATTTTCGGTTTGTCGATTGAGTTCTCAAATCCTGATACAACTACTCCAGGATATGTTCCGCTGCGGAAAAGATACTCTCCCAGGTTTGTTGATTGCGGATTATATTTGAATGGGAAGTAACCAAATTCAAGCGTCAAGCTGTCTTTGGTCCCGAACAACGCATCTTTGGAGTATTGCATCGACGCATCAAGAAGGTATGCTGATACTATTTTTGATGTCAGTTCTACCGAATTTGTGTTTCGTGCCTGCACCCGGGATGCATTGACAGTTAACCCCAGATTAAACCTCCCGAGAAGCGAAGGTGTCAATTGATGATTCAGTCTGACTCCGGCATCAATATTCTCAAGCCACTCTCCCTTGAAATTATAATCATGAGTTCCTTCCTCAATCGGAGATGACACTACCTGCCCCATGGTCATCCTGCCCCACAAAGAAATTTCAGGTTTTTGAATTTCACATAAAGTTGTGCCCGATATGGAAAGCAATGCCACAGCGGCAGGAATAAGAAAGTGTCTCATTCTGTGTCCTTTTCTATGAAAACAGTTTTTTTCGTTATGTTGTTTTTAAACTCTGAGATACTTGTATGCACACATTTAAAGAGACAGTACATATTTTACCAAATCGTCAAGTTCCTGAGTTGTCAGATTCGATGCTCCCAGTGAATGAGTCCTGAGTTTAATGATGTCTTCAATCTTATCGTAAGAGCCAGTATGTCCGAAAGGACTCGTACGCCAGGCTTCAATTAAAGATGGCGTATCCCAATCTGTGTTTGCATCCCAGGGGTCTTCAACACCTGCATTATGGAACTTCATATCGGTGTAGAGTGGTGCAGGGTGACAATATTTACATCCCACCTTTGAGAAAATTTCTTTCCCCCGTTTTGCGGATTCTGATAATTTTCCTTTATCCAGATGCGGGCTCATTGCCGGCCGCATCCACATAAAAAATGTGTCAAGTGGAACACCGACATCTTCAGTAGGCATCACAAAAAGTTCTGCGGAGATTCCACTTCTTATCGAACCATCCGGACCACCGGCGTGGGGACGCTTTGCAGCCCATGAGGTCGGAGGAGTCCACCAGGCATAAAGCATGCTTTTTGCATTTTTAGGCGTCGAATTTGTAGTGTTAAGGATCCAGTTGATAGCATCAGGACGAGTAAAAGGATGACATGAAAAACAGGTTTGCCATTTCTGAAAACATATCGAAGCATCAGAGAAATTTCTTTCACCCTGCCGCTCGGAAGTAAATGTTTTTTCAGGACCAAGATCGATCTTCTCTATAGTTGCACCGTTAAGTCCTGTTACCGTAACAGCATTTATGAAATCAGAAAAATATCCCGTCACATAGATTTTATTATTAACCGCCGTAAGGGCGCGGGGACCTTCCACTGAAAGTTTCACCTTGGTTTTTATCGAATATGTTGCATTGAATTCATGCGAAAGATCGGGGGTTTTCTGTGCGATGTCAAGTAGCTCGGGCAACTGGATAATTGACATCTCTGAGGTCCCCATATGAGCGATACACAGATATTTATTATCCCCTGTAAAAGTAACTCCCCATGGGTTTGCGCACCCCTGATTCGCGAGATCCAGCTCGACATCGTTTGTAAGTTTGCCATTTTCAATATCAACAATAGCAAGATTATTGGAGTGAACCCAGCCGTTTGAAAGCATGGTTGCGGGGATGTTGAACCGCCCGATAAGATGCGTCGCCAGGGCAAACTTCCCATCGGCTGTGATACAAATCCCGAAGAGAGAATGGCTGCCGACAGGCAACGGTACCTGAGCTCGAACAGTCCGGGTGTCAGTATTAACAAGCGCAACTTTACAGGCAAGTGTGACGGTATCAGTTGCTTTCTGATCGGGAAGCGAATTAGTTACCGCAAGCGTCTTACCATCGGGCGTTATCGCCGCCGCGTATGGTTCACGCGTTACCGGAATTCTGGCGATCTCCCGCCCCGCTGCCACATCAATCACCGAAACATCATTTGAAAACCAGTTGCAGGTGTAAAGGATATCTCCGGAAGGGGCAAGTACCGGAGAACGTGCCATATTTCCCACAGCAATACGTCTGATGATCTTCCCGCTTGACGCATCGATTTCACAAACATACCCCTGTGACCAGCGTTCAGACCCGATAGTCACATAAAGCTTTGTTCCATCCTTATTGATCGTGACACCGGTTGGTTCGTTTGGCAGCAAGATAGTCTTATCAACTGATTTGGTGGCAATATCAATCCGTGCCACTCGTTTTGCTGTCTGTTCAGTCACATAAAGCTTCATATTATCCGGAGAGGCAACGATGTCATTGGGAGAAAGATATTTGGGTTTCGATTTCACCTCAATATCGCCATTGATCGATAAAGCTTCAGTCAGAAGATGAGGCGGGATGATTTTCTCTATGTCGGATTGTCCAAAAACAAGCCCGGCAGCACAAAGTCCCCAAAAAAAGGTTTCTACCAGTTTTGTTGTTTTCATTGCTTCTGCTTTCCCGTATTAAATTTCTCTATTACACCGGCTTAACGAACCAGCATCAGCCGATCATGATACACTTGTGAATTATTCACTGAAATCCTGGCTATATATGTACCTGCACGAAGCTGCCTGTTTTGTGAAACCTCAAGTGTCCTGCGTCCTGCAGCAAGAGAGCTGGCAGTGGCTTTTGAAATCAAACCGCCTGAAAGGGTAAAAAGTTCTACTTTTACATCTGAGAGAGTGACTACTGTGAATGAAACAAGCAGCTTTCCGTTACTTACCGCCCGGAAAACCGGTGCAAGCTGCGGGTGTACCTTTTGTATTCCGCCTTGAATTGTCCCGGTGCTTTGTGATATCGTCGCATAGTAAAGAGGTATTCCCGATGGATCGGTATAGTTGATACGCTTAAGCATACCATCATTTGTATATTCATACTTCTGTTTATAGATCATTGATCCACTCTGGGAAACAGAGTACTCCCCGACAGAGCTTTTATCAATACTGATTGGCGCTCCGAGAATTTCCATATCAAACTTGTCTTTGATGCTTAAACTGGTCTTATCATTCTGAAGGCCGATACTGGTTTTAAAAAGTGTATTATCATCGTAATCAACCGAATTTTCTGAGGTGACATTACCATTGCCATCTTTAACTATACTGGTGTACCGCAGAAAAGTACTGTCGCTTGCATAAACTGTACGACCTGTATTATTGCCTTCAGAATCATAATCAAATGTTATAAAGAGCAAATGGTTACCAGCATTATCAAAAATGTCAACCCGATCGATTCCACCACCGAATGCCTGAACACACAGGATCGCTGCCAACCCCACTATTCCGAAAATTTTCTTAATCATTACAACATCCTTGAGTGATGGTCTTGTCGCCTGAAGTTTCATTCTGCGCGCTGTAGAGCCGTAGACTACTCTATATTATTAATTTAAGTTCATCCAGATTAAATATCAACAGATTAAGGCTTCTTTTCACTGCATTCGTTTATAGTAAATTCCGCCCTTCAGGGCATCTACTATTAATAAGGTTTTTGTGTACCTATAGCCTGTTCAAAGGTTACATTTGGACGATAATCCGCCCGTCCCTTATGACTGGAGTTATAACGTCCCCAGTATGTACCGCGGTACTGAAGATTAGACTGGACCCAGTTGGAAACCTTAATGATCTCCTCCCTGGTTAAATTAAACCTCGTCCTGTGGTTGGCAGTCAGCTGGTCCGCCTTGGTACCATACTGTGACCTCCACTTTGAAAGATAAGCAGGCGCTCCGTTTATATCACCAAGCGTAACCGGCACTCCAAGCATTTTAAGCAGAATACTATTGCTGAACATGGTGTATGCCGGAAGATATTTGGTAGTTTCCACAGGATTTCTGGGCTCTTCATCAATGTAAAACCCCAGGAGCCAGTTTCGACGGTCCATAAGCTGGTCATACGAGACACTGAACAGGCCACTCTGTGTACCGATAAGTTTCAGATTACCTTTTGGATTTATCTCACCATGACAGGAAATGCAGTGTTTGTCCCAAACCGGCTGTACACGAGTTTCATAGTCAAGAAGGATTTTTCCTGAGGCATCACCAGGCTGTGGTCCCGGTACTGAGGGATCACGGCGAAGAGCCAGTGGCACAGTTGGTGGAATAGGTGTCGCCTGGTCCGGCGTCTCATGACATCCGGTGCAACCACGCCGTTCGCCGGGCATGTAATTGACATACGTCCGTTCATGCTGAACAACCTGAAAATTGCTGTCGAGAGCATGGAAAAAGATCGCGCGGTTTGCAGGGACGACAAAGTTAGCAGAACCATCTGATTCTACCGGAACGATTCCCCACTGCACCTTAAGACCAAGATGGGTGTTTCTTTCGACCGCAGCATGCGAAAGTCCGAAGCCATCACCGCTCCACCACCGGTGCGCAGCCCAGGGCCTGGGGACCTGTTCCAGCACACGGATATACTTGATGCTCCCACGCGGTACATTCTCCATGTTAAAGTAAATGTCATTTACCGTACAGACCGCCTGGTTCTGGGCAGCAAGAGTGGGATCCAGCGGCATATTGACAACCGGCTCTCTGGGGCGGGATTTGAACGGCATGGCCTGCCAGCAGGAGATGGCCGGATCGCGATAAAACTGGTAGGTCTTATTGTCATCCGTTAATACATACAGTCCATAACCGTTTTTTTCCCACCAGTTCATCGATACAGAGCCCGGTTTGTGAGATACCAGATACAAATCTTCAGCAAGCGGATAAGGATCACGGTAGGTATTACCCTTTCCCCAGTTTAGCGGCCAGGCCAGTACCGTGTGATCAGTGGCGTCAACCTCTTTTGTGATATATTCCATCGGTTCACGTGAACGAATGTACTTGTTCATATTGAGCCGTATGACCGTACCATACTGGCCCTGATAACAGCAGTGCGCAGTTGCCAGCACGACAAACTTGTTGTTCGACCCTGGGATATACCTGGGCTGTACAAAGGATGGCGGTACGTTAATATCATTTTTATAAATTTCTGCCGAGCCGGTCCCGTTTGGATACATTGACCAGATACATTTTGCTGCAGCGCTTGCTTTGTCAACATATTCCCAGCGGGCATACACGATTCTGCCGTCAGGCATCATTGAAGGATGGAACTCACTGGCCATACTTCTTGACAGCGGACGCATACCGGAGCCATCAAGCTGAACGCGGTATATGTTTGTTGTGGTAAAACAGTCCGGGCCATCACAGGGAATACCAATCTGACAACGAGTCGAGACAAAAGCTATTCCGCCATCAGGAAGATAACAAGGTTCCATGTCGTCGGTACCATGATGATACGGGACATTACAGGAGAGACCATTTGAACCGCACTGGGTATTGCTGCACTTATAAATGTTCACCAGAGAGTCTTCATTGGCCTGCGGAAATGTTATCTGACGCACTTGACCAGTTTCGATATCTGCTTCATAAAGCCGATACCCGGTTTCAAGACTCGAACGGAAATCGAACACCACTTTTTTCGCATCGTAGGAGAGATCAAACCTCTTGATCACTCCATTTGAAAACTTTGTGTCCTTAAGGATATTGCGCACGGCACCGGTTCGAAGGTTAAGCACGCAGATGTTGCCGCCGGGATACCAGTTTGCGTTAATATGTTCGGTATAATAATGGTTATTATTCAGGGTAAAGCGTTTAATAAAAATAATGGAGTCGGTACCTGTCAGGTTTGCGAGCATCTCCCGGGTCTGTGCTTCATTCATACCGGTTCTGAACTGTATGGAATCAAGCACAACACTGAGCTCTTGTGTCTTACTGTTTGTCAGAGAAAGCCGGTTTGTGACAAACCGGGATTTTGAGAATGTCAATGTAAACTCATCAGAGCCTGTGCTGGCTACCCTTGCTGCAGGTATCGGGCTTTCGTCAAGATCGCAGATCTTCACGAACCGCAAATTCTTCTGTACCATGCCATTCACCTGAAACTTGAACACATCAGTCGCATCATTGATCTGCGCCCTGCAAAGATATGTCCCCCATCGCAATGGAAAATTTATCTGCCACTGGCCACGTGTAAGAGCGGCTTTCCTGAACGATGAAACGATTTTACCTGTAAGGGAAAAAATCTCAATTCGTATATCCCCGTTTTCAGGAACATTAAGTGCAAGGCCCCGGCCGTTCCAGAATGCCTTTCTGGACCAGGGAGTAGAAAACCGGGACACAACATTATCGGTTGTCATTGCTGTGAGTGAAAATTGACCGGACAAATCGGTAGTGGTATTTAACTCTGTACCTTCAAGAGTCACCAAAACCCCGGAAACAGGTGTGTTTGTTTCACGACTATTAACAGACCCTGAAAACAGTATACTCTCTCCATAAGTAAATGATGCGGCTGTGCACATTATGGCGCACATCGTTGTAAAAGAGAACCACATTTGATTTCTGATCATCACACTCCTCCAGAATACATATTTATAACCTGACTAATGGGGCCGGAAAGGTAAGAAAGTGCAAATCCATTTCTGTCACCAATCGTTCGGTTACCAAACCAGACCCCGCAATCCCCGCTCGAAAGGAACACCAATAGAGCATATTTCTCTCTTTCCACCCGGCTTTCTGAGCGGGATATGTTTACAGGTTATTATTTCATTTCAGACATCCATTATAACATAATTAATTTGCTTTTAACTTGCGTGGATAATGTAAAATATCGTTTACATTTGTTTACACTAGTATCAGTCTACGATGAAAAAATGCGTCACCGGCGACATGCACCATACAAAGCCGCCGATAAATTCCAACCCTGATTCTCTCGATTAAACAAACGATTCCCTAAAAATCGAGAACACTTCAGATGTAGAGATCAAATATCGCAAAAGATGCTTTGATTTACTCTTTTGCGGCAGTGCCGTAAAAATTGGGATTTTCAGGATTTTTCGATAGATTTTTATTCAAAAATTGTTGGGACCAAATTGATAGTGAATACCCCTTGATTATTAGCTAATACACTTGTTTACTCAACGCCCGCTAACAATCAGCTTTCCGACACTGACAGACTGACACGTAGCAATGGAATAGAGATACATTCCACGCGTCCAGTTGCTGCAGTCAAATTGCTCAGTGTGTTTTCCGGAAGAGAATTGTCTTTTTGAAATCGATGCAACCTTTGCTCCGGAAAGTGAATACATATTAATTGAGACAACACCAGGATCAGGCAAATCAAATGAGATAGAAGCGACGTCTTTGACAACCTGCAAGCCGATATCAGATGAAGAGCGGCTTTTTGCGGCTTCGTTGGGATTCACTGCCACTGGCGGAGGAGTGAAAAGGCTAAGATCAATAGATTCACCCATCACCTTGTACCCCTCGGCATTGGGGTGCAGCCAGTCATTCCTCAGATCGGCCCGCATCTTTGTTGTATCGGCCGGGTCGCGAATTATCCGATCAAAATCGATAACACCGTCAAAGATTCCTCCGCTGCGTATTGCATTATTCACGGCTTTTCTGCATGATTCGGCATCGACAGTATAGTATTCATGCCCTTTAAACGGCGTAATAGTGCCGCCGTAAATTATTATATCTTTCTCATGAGCCTTTCTTGCCCAGTCCTTGAACGTATTGATAAGATCATTGGCTTTGGACGTTGCCGCAGAAGCACCGCTAAGCTTACCAATATCATTGGTCCCATAAAGGCAGATTATCCACTTAACACCAGGTTGTTCAAGAATATCCTTCTGAAACCGGCTTACACCGGTAGTAGGCCCATTGCCCAGCACTGTAGTAGCTCCGATACCCATATTGAGAACACCAACCTGTGCTGTAACATCATTTGAAAGCAGCTTCTGTGCAAAAAAGTCGGTCCACTTATTCGAAGGTCCGTTATGTACCCCGTAACCATCTGTGATAGAGTTGCCTATAGCAGCGACAGTATAGGTCGTAAGAGGTGCCAGGACATCTATCCCTGAGATGGTATACCAGCGTTCAATGCTTGTAGCACCGCCGAAGTCGCTTGAAGATGTCTTGTCACCGGAGAGGATGTAGGAATCGGTACGTGATCCGTAATGATGAGTCATGTCAGGAGAAGTCTGGCACTGGCCATAGTAGATTGTGATCGCCAGATTCATGCCCGGTATCAGATTAAATGCAACCGGATCTGAGACTGTCTCGGATCCTGCATTTATAGTAACCGATGTATTCCCGTTAAATTTCAAAGTTTTCATGGTAGCAGCATCGATGACTTTTCCACCCTTTGAGGCTGCAATGTTTACAGAATTCATTGTTACCGCACTTGGGGATGTAACATTGGAAAACTTTACACGCAATGTATCTCCGCCGATTGAAACCTTGACTATTTGTCTGAGGGTATTATTTGTCAGGCCTGGCGATGGAGGAGTATTTGTTCCCGCAGCATAGGGGGCACAGGCCCAGGTACCTACCCAGTGTTTGATCGAATCGGCAGATGGCCGGGCAAATATCCGGGAGGGACACAAAGCAGTAAAAAGTATGACCGGAGTTATAAAGCAATAAAAAGGAAGCTTATGCATTTTTACAACCTTTTTTCTAATAGACGTGGCCACAATTAACATTTAATAAGCTGAAAGCACCTTCTGTTGAGTATGTCCATCGTAATAAATGTTTATTAAATAGACGCCTCTTCTTTTTACAGGAATTTCAGAGATCCCTTCAATACCATTCCTGATTAAAACCTGCTGACCTGCAAGTGTATACACTGACAGGCTGTAAGAGTTGGTATTGGCTGATGGTGTGACAAAGAATTTTTCTTTTAAAATACCGACCTTGAAATTTAGGTTTCCCTGCCGGGTATTAATCAGTCGGGCGTCTGTAACTGTTGTGAATCTGTACCAGTTAAGCCGATAAGGTTCAGCAGTACCTTTGAAGACCAGAAAAAGATCTTTAATGCCCGTGCAGTTGTTAATGCCACACTGGAAAGTCTGCCATCTTGTCCATTCCCCGGTTCCACCGATAGTACAGGTACCGGCCAGAGTTCCGTTCTGGCTTCCAAGGCGCAGTTCTATAGTTCCGCCAGAGGAACCACTGGCGGCCCTCACTTCAAATCCTGATGCCCCCAGGCCAAAATCGACGTTCTTTACTTTGATGTAATCACCATCGGAAATTGAGGTAACCATAAGCCCGTCCTCACTGCAGGGTTTTGTTTCCACACCTGATCCCCAGCAGATCGTTTCAGCCTGAATAGTATCATAAGGATTGAGATTACCGACCCCATTGACTACCCCGCCGGCGGTTTCCCTGATAAGAGGAATAGTGCCGTCAGCATTGTATACAAATTGCTCTATGCATACCGACCGTTTGTAACTGCCTCCCCCGGGCAGACCGGCATTATGATAGAAGAAATAGGAATTTCCAGCGAAATCAATCACTCCCGGATGAATAGTGTTACTGACCCCGTTGGGTTGAGTATTCATTATCTTCCCCTTGTAGGTCCAGGGCCCCGTGGGACTTGAGCTTGTGGAATAGCCAATACTTTCCGGAAATCCCGATGCATAAACCAGGTAACAGATACTGTTTCTTTTGTAAACCCAAGGTGCTTCCTCAAAGTCCGGCCCGAAAGCCGCATTCTTTGCATCCAGACAACTGATCGTACCGTTTGTTGAAATCATATCCTCATTTAGCTTGACCCAGTATAAAACATTATTTCCCCAGTAAAGGTACGCCTGTCCATCATCATCGATAAATACTGTCGGATCAAGACCACGCCAGCTATGAGTCGCATTGCATCCGCTCATCTGACTGGCAGTAACAAGCGGCTTTCCGATATCGATAAACGGTCCCAAAGGGCTATTTGCAACTGCAACCCCGATTGCAATTCCACCAGAAGCATTAGTTGATGTGTAATAATAGAATTTGTTGTCGCGAAAGGCGACATGAGCGGCATTGGCTTCTCCTCCAGACCAGGATATCGACTTCGTTTGCAGAACAATTCCATGATCAGTCCAGTTCACCATATCCTTAGAGGAGTAGCACTTATAATATCGCATCAAATAACTGTTATTGGGGGCAGCCGAAGAATCATGGCCGACATACATATATACAACGCCATCATGTACCAGCGGGGCCGGATCGGCTGTATAACAGGTCTGCACTACCGGATTTTGGGCGAAACAGGCTATAATGCAGATCTGAAGTGTAAAGGTACAGAGTAGCGCTCGCATTTGATTTCTCATGTCCAGTTCCGTTTTTTAATTAGGGTTTACTTAAAACCAGCTCCAGCAATCATTTTTCCAATGATATTCTTTCGGTTCCGGGCAGAAGTCATACCAATTCAGCATTTTCATCATGCAGAAGGTAACCATCATTTCAAAATAACCTTCTCATAATGTTTGAGCCCTCTGCTTCTTACATTTACCAGGTATACTCCTTTTTTCAACTGTGGCGTGTTAACATTCATATCTGCAGCTGAATTTTTATGGAAACTATAAACGACTCTTCCCGAAAGATTGTATACCTGAATAAACAGGCTTGACATTTCTCCGTTCATTTTCATGCAGATTCTGCCGTTATTTTCTACAACACTCACCACTGGAAGAGTTGTTACATTCCGGCTGAGTCTGCTACCATGGAAAATCCGTTTCACGCCTGTCTGGTTTTTGTTGTAACTGTCAATAACGCTCATCGAACCATCAAGTACATAGGTCATTCCAGCTTCGGTTTCAAATGATTTGGTGATGTTCTTATGCCGTACATTGCAGGTACCACCGGCATTGGATGTAATAACCGCCCTGCTTACCGTCTTGTTGCTCCATGTTACAGTGTCAATCAAAAATCCTTTCCTTGCCAACAGTCCCCTGAATGATCCGGTGCTCCATCTGTCAGGCAGGGCTGGAAGAAAGTTTATTTCATCATTATGACTCTGAAGCAGCATTTCATTTACACCTGAAACAGCACCGAAGTTGCCGTCGATCTGAAATGGCGGATGAGCATCAAAAAGATTGGCGTAGGTACGATCAGGCGTAAGAAGCATCTGAACCAGCCTGTAGGCATGATTGCCGTCTTCAAGCCTGGCCCACAGATTCATCTTCCAGGCCAGTGACCAGCCTGTAGCCATATCACCCCGTTGCGTCAAAGTGGTTTTGGCCGCCTGAGCCAATTCCGGAGTACCCCGTACAGTGATCTGCGCTGAAGGAAACAATCCATAAAGATGCGACACGTGTCTGTGCTGATCATTGGGGTTATCCCAATCCTTGAACCACTCCTGCAATTGACCATACTTTCCGATCATGTTGGGAGGCAGCCTTTTGACTGCAGCTTCTGCCTGTGTCCGTAAATCAGAATCAACATTCAGTATTTTTGATGCCTCAATTGTATAGTTCAAAATATCACGAATGATCTGAACATCCATTGTGGGTGCAAAACTGACATCGCAATTCCAGGCACCCGGCTTGTTTTCCGGTGAGGCACTGGGGCAGGTACCAAGATATTTATTACCGGAAAAAGGCTCTTCCACCATCGTTGCCAGAAAAAACTCCGCTGTTCCCTTCATAGTTTCATAGACATCAGCCAGGAATTCTTTGTCAAGAGTAAACAGGTAGTGTTCCCAGAAATGTGTAGCCAGCCATGCGCCTCCAGTAGGCCAGTGACCCCAGGCTCCATCGATAGGGGCAGTCCTGTTCCATAAATCTGTATTATGATGAGCGACCCAGCCTTTATCAGTACCCCAGTGCTGTCTGGCAGTTTCTTTCCCCGGTGCTGCCATTGCCTTAATCTTTCTCACAAGCGGCTCCAGACACTCCTGAAGGTTGGCCGATTCAACCAGCCAGTAATTCATCTCTGTGTTGATATTAATAGTGTACTTACTTCCCCATGATGGATTTTGCGATTCATTCCAGACTCCCTGCAGATTTGCAGGCTGAGATTCTCCTCTTGACGAGGATATTATCAGGTAACGCCCGAATTGATAATGAAGACGAACCAGCTGAGGATCATTTGATGTAGCGAATTTTTGAACCTGCGCATCTGTTGTTAATGTAGAATCGTTTGTCGGTGTACCAAGGTTAATATCGACTCTGTCAAAAAGTTCCTTATAGGAGCTCAGGTGATCAGCGAGGATTTTATCATAGGACTTCGAATTCAAGTCATTTATGTATTTTTCTGCACGGGTTGCCTGATTGGCAGATACGTCATTGTAGCTGTTAAAGTTCGTACCAACAGCGATTAATACTGTAGCGCTGTCTGCTCCATTGATGTTTATTTTATTGTTAGCGGTTGAAACAGTGCCGCCATCTGACTTGACTTTTACACGAGCCTGAAACTTAATACCGCTGTTATTGACTGTTGTGTTCAAGAGCAGTAAATCATTGCCCGATGTTGCAAAGTTTTTGCTCCCATGGGGACAATCCATGGAAACCGCACAGGTTATTTTTCCTGGTTGATCTGCAGTCAATCGAACTACTATTACCTGATCTGTAAAACTTGCAAAATACTCCCGTGTATAGTTTACTCCCCCCGATGAATACGTGGTTTTAGAGATCGCCGTTTTCAGATCGAGTTCACGACGATAATTTGTCGCATTGTGGCCTGTGAATTCCAGATAAAGATTTCCGACAGGTTGATACGCAGCCTCTCCCCCTCCGATCATCTGGTTTACAGCATTGCATGCCCCGGTAGCATCATTTGCAAAGATCTTCTGGCGTGCTTCGGCAAGGCGATTGGCAGCACCTGTCCTGTTATTATTGCCGGGGGACATATTCCAGACTGTCGATTCATTCAGACTGATCCTGTCTTTGGCCACAACTCCATAAACCATTCCTCCCAGACGGCCGTTTCCTATCGGCAGGGCTTCCTCGAATTTGGTCGCGGCCTTGTTGTACCAGAGTGTCAGATCTGCAAAAGAAACAGTAGAAAAAAACAGACAAAGAATTATCCCTTTGATTTTCATACAAACGCCTTTCAATTGCGGCCAATAATTACTATCTGGGATTCACCTGTTACACAGCACTTCTTTTTCGAATACAAATATTACTCATGAATGAAAAACGCCCCCCTTACCATCAAAGATAGGAGGGGAACACATTGTACACTGACACCTGCATCGAGGTACTCTCGAAAAGATAAAATGCGATGATTCCATCGAAAGTACATTGTACTGAAAAATCTTTACTGAATATTGATAGTTTTTGTAAAGGCCTCACTACCAGCCAGAATCTTCACCAGGTAAGTCCCTGATCGGATTGCCGGCAGATTAAAGCTGAGGTCATGTTGTTTTGTCTTTCCCTGAAATAACGTACAAACCATTTTTCCGGAAAAATCATACAATTCGACTTTCATATTATTATTTGACGCAAATGAGCCCGATTTGAGTGTTACCGACTTCTTATCAGCGTAAACCTTGATTTCATTTCCCTTAAGGGCTCCACTTTTTACACTCTTTTCCACACCGACATAAGGCTCTTTAAAGCGCCACCAGTCAAAATTGAAAAGAGATCCAGAGCCGCCGGTAAATTTCAGATACAGGTCATGTTTTCCGGTCGCTCCATAGACATCGCAGGTTTTTGTCG
>JAAYYB010000132.1 GCA_012515615.1 Fibrobacter sp. | reverse complement strand
TCACTTTCTTCAATATCAACTCTTGGCCATTTATCAGATGTCAGTTGACGATCTGCTGCTTCGAAAAGGTTGCCGCCAAAAACATCATCGATCCAGTCTGATACAGCGGACACTGGGTTTGCATACCTGATTAATGCGTTCATAACTCCTCCTGTAAGTTTGTGGTTTGTCATTTTTACACCTGCTAAATTATGCAAGCACCGTGCCAAATCGTCAATTGACTTTCTCAGGGCATTTTTCGCCGCAGTGTGTTTATGATTGAAACAGTCACATGAAACATGACGTTACATTTTAGAGCGGCTCTTATGGCAGGTATCCAGAAAACCTCACAGTAAAGCCTTAGAGCTGAAAGTTCGGAGTGAAAAAATAGAGGACCAGTGGTCCAAAGAGCTTTGAGCGGTTTATCAGCCTGAAGATGACAGATGCGGCATCTTCCTGTAAGGGAAATACGGGAACAGAAACAAGCATGACAGATCTGGGGTATATTGAATCCCGTTACCCTCCCGTACCTTCAGAGGGCGACGATTTAATGATATCTTCTCTTGCCCATATACGGGCTCAAAAGCTATATTTCTACATCCTCAGGAGGACTAGGATAACGGTAATCCAGCGGTCTTGAAAACCGCCGACCGCAAGGTCTTGGGGGTTCGAATCCCTCGTCCTCCGCAATATCTCACCCTTTTATGCAATTCAGCTTCAAAAGCTCTTCTTTAATCAGTCCCGGCGAGTAGCCGATTGAAAACGCCTTTGAACTGTTCAGGGAAACATCCGCCGGACGCGGCGCGGACATCTTAATATCTTTCTGGCTTATTGGAGCAGCCACTTCAGAGGATAAACCCATTGCATCTATCAGTTTCAGACCAAAGTCGTAACGCGAAACTCTCTCTTTACCGCCAAGGTGAATTATTCCCCTGGCCCTTTCAAGTGCTATAATAAGACCCGCCGCCGCATCGGAAGCACTCACAACCGTACGAATTTCATCTTTAAACAGTGATATTTTTTCCCCTGCTCTGATCTGCTTTATCCAGGGCTGGATAAAACTTGTGGCACATGCTGGAACATCTCCGTACATAAGAGGCAACCTGCATATCGCCAGCTGCTCATGACGAACCTGCATCTCCAGCTCTGCCGCCACCTTCTGCTGCCCGTATACGTTTACCGGACAAACAATACCCCCCTCATCATAAGGAGCCTCAGTACCATCAAACACCATATCCGAAGATGTAAACACCAGAGGTATATCACGCTCCGAGCAAAGTCCCGCAATCGATGATGACAATGTAACATTTACCTTGTATGCCTCAGATGTATGCTGCTGGCAGGTGTTTGGGCTTGAGATCGCCGCGCAATGGATAACGGCATCGGGCCTTGTTGTCTGAAACAGTGCCTTCAAAGAAGTGTATTGGGTCAGGTCACATTTAACAAAAGTTACACCGGGCAAATCAGCATCATGATTGTTGCGGACCCCGATAACTGAATATTTCCTTGAAGCTGCCCTGCAAACATTCCAGCCAAGAAATCCAGATGCACCGGTAACGAGTAGTTTTTTTATCATAGAATAAAAGAATGTTGATGAATAATTAGTAGTGAAAGTTACAGATTAAGCCCGACTTTTTTTCGGGCATCCATCATCTGATATAACCGGAAAAATGTGTTTCTGCCAGCGGCAGGTAAGATCAATTTATTGCCACTTGTTCATTTTTAACAGATTACTCTATAATCTACTACCCGCAACTTTGGTTTTCCAGTTATGCTCCCGGAGACGTTAGTTACTATTTAACCAGGGGTTGCCACTGTTTCATTCACCACTGAGGTGAATTTTGGAGTTAACAGGTAGGTCACTACTTCACCTCAGAGATGAATTTAGGAGCTAACGGGTAGGGCACTCTTTCACCTCAGAGATGAATTTAGGAGCTAACGAGGTAGGTCACTCTCTCACCCCAGAGATGAATTTAGGAGCTAACGGGTAGGGCACTCTTTCACCCCTGAGGTGAATTTGGGAGTTAACGGGTAGGTCACTCTTTCACCCCTGAGGTGAATTTAGGAGCTAACGGGTAGGTCACTCATTCACCCCAGAGATGAATTTGGGAATTGGGAGCAAATAGTTAAGTCACTATTTCATCTCTGAGGTACCATGAACAAAACACCCGCCGGATAAACAAAAAAAGCCGGGCACATCTCTGTACCCGGCTCTAATACCTGCCTGAGCAGAATTAACTTACTTTACAATATGCACAGGTTTCTGTATCGCTACAGTCTGACCTTTTGCATCAGTTGCGTTAAGCCTTACAAAGTACATTCCTGCAGAAAGTTTCTGCGCAGAGAACTTCTGTGAAAGCTTGCCTGCTTTTGCAAAAGAAGATGTGGCAACAACTGAACCCATTCCATTAACGATGCTGATTTTGCCGCTGGTCAGCTTTGCACCGTTCCAGTTAACATTGACTGCACCGTTGGCATAAGAGGCCTTCAGAGCTGATGCCTTTGATGAAAGAGCAGCAAGTTTAACAGAGCTTGGATCCCAGCTGTATCCAGTGGCACCAGGAAAGTAGATATTATCAATTGCTATCGTTCCACCAACGCCCTCACCACCCTGTACTTTAAACTGCAGTTTTGCCAGTTTGGTTTTGTCCAGCGCAATCGGATCTGCACCTTCCCATTCTTCATGGATCTTCAGATCGGTATATTTTACCTCAGCTGCCCACCACTCACCACCAGTTGCAGGAAGGTCGATAAACCAGATAACACCGGGACCACGCTCTGATTCGGTTTTAGTGGGTGTTGCTGCATCGGCAACATCATGGATATCACTGAGTTCCAGTACAGCAGTCTTTGCATCACCGTCTGTCATATAGTGGAAATAGACACCGGTAGCTTTCGAACCATCCCAGTAAAGCTGATGTGCAGAATCGTAGAGGTTGACGCCTATACCAACGAATGACTGAACTGAGGTTGTTGTACCTGGTTTAATAACTGACGGGCCGAGAACGTATGTAAGTCCGGCACCATTTCCCGGATTACCGCTGTTTTCAGCAAACTGAAGAGAAAGCTGACTGGTTAGTGGATCTGCTACCGCACCGCTCAAAACCTGTGCTGTACCACCGATCGCTGCATCATTGTAAGCGTACCAGTATGATCCCAAAGGAGATTCGTGGAAAGGTGTCTTTTCAAATGTAGCAAATTCTTTTGTGGTAGGAAGTGTGCTTGAAGCTGCCGCCTTAACATTTTTGGCAAGGAAAGGAGAAACCCAGGTATAACCGATAATCTCAACATCATCGACATCAATACCATCTTCGGTTGTGGTTGTGTTATCTTCCTGCTGACATTCCCAGGCAATCTTTGTGCATTTTGTGATATCAAATGCAAAAGGAGCCTGAGTTTTTGCCCATCCGGGCTGTGCAAGATCTTCAATAAGAACAGTCTCTTCTTTCCAGGTGGTTGTAGCATCAATAGATGTCTGGTAGTAACCAAATGATGAATCCTGATCGATATCAAGTGTCTGGATTTTGAAATCAATAGCCAGAGGACCTTTATGTGACCTGATCTTGAATTTAACAGCGGTTGCACCGGTCATATCCAGACCTTGACCTTCTTTTGTCAGCATGGTACCAAGACCGGCGTAGGGCTTTCCTGTACCATAAGATGTTTCCCATGTTTCACCGAATACAAACGGGCAGGTGGCATACTTGTTTCCAGCTTCATCGCCTGTTTTAAAAGTATAGGTTTTTACAACATAGGTATCAGAGGTATTACCGAATCCATGACGGGGACCTTCTGTGAATTCAATGTCGGGACCGATAATCGTAGGTGTTGAAGTGGGAGCACGCTGGGGCCGGTCATCCACACCCAAACCCGCATTGTCATCGTAATAGTACCAGTAATACAGAAAATCATTCTGGTTAGTACCGTCATCATGTTTGTCCAGGACGGAATCCGCGAACAGAAGCGAAGTCGCAGTCAGGACAGATGCCAGTCCTAACAGACCTGCCTTGAGAGTGGAACGACTCATAAGAACCCCTTTGATTAGGTTATAAATTAATGAAAATTAGAAGATCTAATTTTTTTGTCTAAACAGTTTAGTACGTTTGATGTGCGGACAGGTTCATTCCGGGAATTATTTTTGATGGGGACCTGATTAGAGACACCGTCATCACAAATACTCAATTGGCTGTGAAATAATCTTTTTTACTTCTGATTCTGCTTAATAGCTCTAATCTCAAAAACTAAGCAGATTCTGTTTATCCGCCAACATAAAATAATTATTTTAAAAACATTGTCAAATATTTGTTTGTTTTCATGATTCAATGAACTTAGTGCTGTGGTAATGCAACTATAGTAGTATAGAATGTAACTTATTTAGTCATGGCATTACCGAATTTTATATAAAGCGCTTAAAAAGGAGAGATAATGAGTATAAATTGGCATAAAGGACTTCTTGCAGCTGCTCTCATTTTTGGAACACTGACTTCCATTTCAGCCCAAACTCCTGTTGCAAGGCACGGCGCTCTGACAACCAGCGACGGATACCTGCTCAATAAAAACGGAAATATCGTCCAGCTCAGAGGCATGAGCTTCTACTGGAGCAGACCCGACTGGCCGGGCTATTCATATTATAATAAAGCCACACTGGACTTTCTGGTCGACTCCTGGAAGTGCAACATGGTCAGAGTTGCCTATGCTCCCGGTCAAGGGTGGGATGGGGTAAAAGCGGTTATTGATGCCGCCATCGCCAAAGGTATCTATGTGATTATTGACTGGCACTCCCATACAGCTCAAAACGAGGAACAACAGTCCATAACATTTTTCAAAGAACAGGCCAGAACCTACAAGAACACACCCAACGTCATCTTTGAAATATTTAATGAACCGATCACCGCCGGCGGAGCCTCAGAAGATGGTACCCTCGATAATGCTTTAAAGACCTGGGGAGCAATAAAAGGCTACATGAAAAATGTCACCCAGGCTATACGCTCTGAAGGGGCAAACAACCTGGTGATTATTGGTACACCCTATTATGCGCAATTTGTTAATGTAGCCGCTGCAGACCAGCCAAAAGACAACTCAGGAAAACCATTCAGCAATGTCGCGTACGCCTTCCATTTTTACGCCGCCAGCCACGGTGCGGAGGCTTACTATGTTAAAAATGGTAATGGAACCGGAGGTATGGAGGCAGAATATCTGAAGGCAGGATTGGGAAAGGTTCCAGTTTTTGTCACCGAATGGGGTACTACTCATTCAAACGGGGGCAGAGATGGAATGAACTATATAGATGGAACAAACACAAACTGGTGGTTCAACAACTACATTAACGGCAAATACAAATTAAGCTGGGCCAACTGGTCGGTTTCATCACATGAGACATCGAGCTGCTTTTCCGGCGGCACAAGCGCCAGCCAGTCAGGTCAGATCGTACAAAATCTCCTGAAGGCAACAAATGTTGATGAGTACGAGCCGGAATGGAAAGCCGGACTTGCCGGTCCAGCGGCAGATTCCACATTCACCATGCCAAACACCCTCCCGGCATCCTCTTTCAATAAGTATTATGGCAGTGTCTCTGCAGCCAATGTCAGTTTCATTAACAGAGACAATGCCGATGTCCGTAACGCCAAGAATAAATGCATCAACGTGACTTCTTTAATCAGCGAAACCTGGAATTCTTATAAAATCAACTCCACCTCTGCAACCAGCAAACTTGTTTTAAGATGTCTGGCAAAAGAAGGTGACGGTACCGTAGAGGTTTACGTTGATAATACAAAAGCCGGCGAGGTCAAAATCCCGAAAAACACTAGCTGGAATTCAATAATAACCAATATCAGTGTTTCCGCCGGGCAGCATGTTTTAAAATTCAGATACACCTACACAACAGGTTCAGGCTACAGTATCGAATGGCTTGAGCTTACTAATAACCCGGTTAATACTGAAAGAGCTGTTTACCAGCATCGGATTAATAACGCTGATCCAGTGATCTCAGTCAGACCTGCCGGATTCAAGGTAGTATTTCCTTATTCCCATGCTTTCAAGGCTTACTCCCTGATCGGCGCAAACGGTCGTGTGGTAAAAAGCGGATCAATGAACGAGCACTGTTCAGAAATGAATTTTGATGATCTGCCTGGTGGAATGTGGCTGTTGAAGCTTGACAACATTAACGGATCTAAGCTTTTTAAAACTATTGTAAACGGAAGATAACCTGAACCAGTACCAGAAATTGAATCCAGTTTCTGGGGCAAAATATTAATAGAGAGGTTTCATATAATGAAAAAATTATTGTTCCTGGCATTAGCGCTCTCAATTGCTGTACCGGCCTGGAGCCAGAATTGGACCGATCTGCACAATACCCTTATAAAATTTTACGGCTATCAGCGTGCCGGACTCTCCTCCGGTTCCTGCTACAATCAAAATTCCGGGTTTTCCAATGCGTCTCACGGCGGCGACAACTACAATGGAAACAAGCTTGACGGTGGGTGGTACGATGCCGGTGATTACATTAAGTTTGGCATGCCTCTGGGATACACTGTCTATTGCCTTCTGAAAGGCTATGATGTTTTCCCCTCTGCGTATGCAAATAATTCCGCATGGAACTATTCCGGTACCGATGCGATTCCTGACATCCTGAACGAAGTGAAGTTCGCTACAGATTATCTCATTAAAGCTGTCATAAACGAAAACACTATAGTACTTGATGTCGGAGTAGCTTCCGAAGAACACGGGACCTGGGGAGTAACTAACGCCGGCGGAAGAGATGCATCTAAAGTGCTTCTCTGTTCCGGGGCAGATGTTCCGGCAATGTACGCTGCCTGTCTTGCCCTTATGTCAACATGTTACCGGAAATTCGATGCTGCGTATGCCGATCAATGCCTGGCAAAAGCCAAAATAGCATTCAATTTTGCAAAGAAAAAATACGATGCGGGCGGGAATAACCATTTCTGCAACGCTCAGCAGAAAGCTGGTGCATACCTTTATTACTATCCCACTGTAGACGGAAAGGTTTCTAAACTGGTTGAAGACAAAATGGTAGCAGCGGGAGTTGAACTGTACCGTGCGACAAACGATGAAGATCCGATTTACAAAACATGGGCAAAGAAAACCATCGGCGATACTTACAACTGCATTGGTTATACTTTCATCGGACCGCTGGCGGCATTTGAGGTCTGGCGTCAGGGACTCGGTGGTGCCGGTTCGCTCAGCAGCAACATCGGTTTTATCGAAAGCAAAGTGAAAACCAGCGGACTTTTCAACGGCATATATCAGAACAGCGGCTGGGGAACTGCCCGCGAGGCCGGATCCGCAGCTTTTGAGTATGCACTTGCATATGTTACCAATAACACCGATGCTGCAAGAACGCTCTATCTCAAGCGTCTTCAGGACCACGTAAAATGGGTTACCGGTTATTATGGCGATCCCAAAAGATCATACGTAATTCGTTTTAACGGATCTCCAGCAACCAACATACATTACCGTTCAGCTGCATCAGGTCCCACCGGAGGCCTGGTCAGCGGCCCCAATGGACAAGGTCAATGGAACAACGATGGCTCTGCAGAGTTCTGTGAGGTAGCTATAGACTACAATGCAGGAATAATTGGTGCGGTTGCTTTCCTGAAGGCACTGGAAAACCCGGGAGATGCTGTAAAAGTTAATACCGCATTTACCGCTACAAACAAGAGTGGTGTCGATTTTACATCCCAGACCGTTAATTTTTCAGCGGCTTTCTCAAAATCAGTCGCATGGACAATCAAGTTAGCAGGCGATTTCGGGACAAAGACCTTTACCGGAACCGGAACAAGCATCAACCAGGCCTGGGATGGATCTGCGGATCAGGGATTTTTCCTGAGCGGCGAACTTGTTGCTGCCTCACTTAAAATTGATGGTAACATCATAGCTTACGACATAACAAAGGCCGCGGGTTTTACAATTCTTATCAATAAAGCCAAACAACCCCCGGCAGGCCAAAACGACGTTCTGGTTGATAATTTTGAAGATAAAGACATGAACAATCAGAAAAATGGGACCTGGGCTGCAATTGGTACGGGTACAGGCTTTAGAGCAACTACAACAACCTGGGTTACTGAGAACAATTCCAGTGCTCTGCAGATTAACTGCAACGTTACTTCAAACTCAAATACAACTTATGCGGGAATAAAATCTACATTCAACGCCGCTGGAACACCGGTTTCTCTTGGCGCAGCCAAAGCCGTTGTATTTGACATGAAAGGCAGCAAAGATGCTTTTGTGAGTGTGGAGCTTGAGCAGTCTAATATTACAGATAGTGCATACTACAGCGTTGTTGTACCCGTTAAAGCAGCGGTAAACAAATACAGAGTCAACATCGCTGATTTTAAACAACCCTCATGGAAAACAAATCCTGTCGCTCTTGATCTTAACAGCATTAAGTCACTCCGTTTTACCGTTTACGATTCAACAGGCGTTTTACGTCTGATATTGGATAATGTTTACATCGACGGACTCCAGACGGTTGTCTCTTTTGGAGCGGGCATGCATGAAAAAATTATCCAGAATTACCTGAAACCGGCTGTTTCAAACGGATCACTGATATACCGTATTCCCGAAAATCTCAACAAAAATGTTGAAATCGCGGTATACAACATGAGCGGCAAGCTTGTTCTCAAACAGGGGCTTAATCACCTCAACAATGGAACAGCATCGGTTTCCCTGAAAGGAATCCCGGCTGGAATGTACACCGCTGTACACTATGTTAACGGGAAAAATTCCGGGTGCAAAATAAATTTTATTAATGCCCGATAAGCTAAGAAAGCATATAAGAATTAACAGAGAAGTTTAACTAAAAAAATAGGATCTATTGGAATGTTGTAGATTTATAAGGACTTTTTGTTTAAATTATCTGATAATCCCTATTTTGGCAGGAATATAATCTAACTTAGTTTTCATAATCTTTTTGAAGGGGTGTGCAGTATGTCTATCTTCCGTTCTATTCTAACCGTCGGTCTTTTATGCTCTGCAGCTTCTGCTCAGATCATTTTGACCGCTCCCGCTTATATCGATGATTTCAATGATGATTTAACCGGCAGCAGCCCGCACCAGACTTCTATAGGCGAGGCCTACGGCAGTATTACACAAAATGCACCCTGGGAAGGTGGGGGTTACTGGTACTCCTTTAAAGACACCAAAGGATCCACTGTCAAAAACGGTGCCGGAGATGATGTTGTTTCCTCAAATGGAAAAACAATAAATACAGAAGGCTTCTTGCATGTAGCGCTGACAACCAGTACCAGTTCAGATAAGTATGGATATGCTGCAATCGGGTGCAACCTTATAGGCGAGGGTGACTATGTTGATCTGAGCAAAATGACTGCTCTGAGTCTTAAAGTAAAAGGATCCGGTACTGTCAGACTGAAATTTGAAACAGATGATTGGGTGAAGCTCGGTGAGACCTGGGGAGAATACGGCTATATAATTGAACTTACAGCAGACTGGAAGACGGTAAATATTCCCGTTGCCAGCATTGTCCCGGAAGAGTGGGGTCCTTTGTACGATAAAGAGTGGACCTGGAGCCACGGGGCTGACAAAGTCTCAAAAATGGCATTTCAGGCCAAATATGAAAATGGTGATGTGGAGCTCTACGCTGACGATATCCAGATTGTCGGCATGACCTGGGGAGATTTTGGCTGGGAGCCAATCAGTGTTATCTCCTCAAGATCCATTAATAACGGGGCTTCCTTCAATGTTAATGCATCGTCAATTTCTTTCAACCTGTCACAAAACCAGAAAGTGGACCTCGCAATACACGACATTCTCGGTAACAAAGTCCTCTCTCTTTACAATGGAAACGCTTCTGCAAAAACAATCAGTTTTAACAGCAACAGCCTTTCTGCCGGACGTTACCTTGTAGTTCTCAACAGCAAAAATGGCCGTTACACTCAGCCGATTAATGTTGCTAAGTAACTATTTTTAATCCAGTTTGAAAATTTCGGGCCGCCAGTTTAACTGAGCGGCCTTTTTATTTGGTTAAAAACTGGTACGTTTTGGTAGATGGTGCCCCCAATACAAGTAATAAACAAGGATAAAGACTTTTTGGAAGAGGGAGTTCCCTCTTGCGCTCCAGCCCGTCGAAGACGCCGGTCTTCCACTATCACCCCGTGTTGTCCACCAGTTGCGCAGGCAGGTATGGATATCACATTTGAAAACGTCACTGCGGCCGCACTGGCGAACTGGATGCTATAAATGGATAAGATTCCTGACCAGCCTGAAAGGCTGACCTA
>JAAYYB010000131.1 GCA_012515615.1 Fibrobacter sp. | reverse complement strand
TTCTTTGCTGCCGGATTACCATTCAGGGATTTAGAGATGAAAAATGGAGAGTTGAAATATTCGGAAACAATCAAACGGGTGAAGACATATAAACGCATTGACTGCAAAATTGAGACTTACAATAGATTCGAGCACCGTTTTATCGATTACTGCGATCTATACCTCGATTTTCTAAACCTGGCAAATGCTTTCGAGGGGCGGCTGGGGCCATCAAAGTGGATCTGGGAAAATGACAGAGAGTATTACTGGAACGACTCACTGCAAAGGTGCCCGATTCAGGTTGAGAAAGCAACTCTTGCTTTTGGATTAAAACTCGGAATCAAATTATTCTAAACTGCTGAAAAGAACTGGTTCAGCGAAATCAATCATTACCCGGCTCGTCTATAAATGCATACAATGAGGCCCTGATATATTTTGGATTCAACCAGTGAATGGCTGCACCAAAGAGGTATACCCCTATGCCAGACACAGACCATCACAGAAAGAGTCAAAGGCAATACAACGATGATATTTAAGCCCGTTATTACCAGGAATTCACGCCATAATCCTCTGCTCTTAACATTTATTCTCTTCACCCTCTCTATAATGTTTTCCCATACTGTAAATGCCGGTCCAGACACTTCGAAGCAAATACTCAACGGCGGAATGTTCTATCATCTCGGGCCGGCTCAGATATCCTCTGACCATGGAAATATTGATGGCTTAACCATGGGACTTGGGGGGCGTATAGCATTCAATCTTGGACGATCTCTGAGAGTCGGTGGAATGGGCTTCGGTTCAGGGTTCTCGTATAAGTCTGCCTCTGGTGCTGATGGGAGTTTTGTGAGATTAAAAGGCGGCGGGATAACGGCAGAATATGTTCTTAGCTTTTCAGACCAGTTACGGTTATCTCTTGGGGTACTCGCAGGAATGGGCAGCCTGCATCATCTCCATGTGATCAGTGACAACGGAGATACAATGTTTGTTACCAATGACAAGTACGGAACAGCAATCGGATCACCAATACTTCTATTTGAATACCTCTTTGGCAGATCGTATGCATTATGTTTCATGGGCAACTGGCTTATGGGAAACAAGATCGCTTCCGGTAAATCATTTGGTCCATGCTTCCATATCGGCATTTTATTCAATCGCTGATACATCATGAAGCTTCCGAGTTTTGCAATTAATTCAAAACAGATTTATTTTGCAATTATATGGTTTTCCCAATTCCAAACCAGGTCTGATTTCAATGAAATTGAGCATAGTAATCCCTGTCTACAATGAAGAAAAGTCAATTACCACAACAATTCAGAAAGTCCTCCAGGCACCGGTTCCTGCCGGAATAACAAAAGAGATCGTTGCGGTCAATGATGGTTCCAGTGATAATTCCGGTACTCTGCTCAATGAGTTGCAGAATGACACAATAAGAGTGTTTCATCTCGAAAAAAACAGTGGAAAAGGTGCCGCACTTCGCCTTGGATTCTCTAAAGCTACAGGAGATATTGTTCTTATTCAGGATGCGGACCTTGAATATAACCCTGAAGAATATCCAAGGCTACTACAGCCAATACTTGACGGCCAGGCAGATGTGGTTTTCGGATCAAGATTTATAAGTACAGGCCCTCACCGTGTTCTTTACTTCTGGCATTCAGTCGGAAACAACTGTCTCACACTGCTTTCCAACATGTTTACTGATCTGAATCTTACCGACATGGAAACCGGGTATAAGGTTTTTAAAAAAACATTCCTCGACCAGATCACTCTGGAAGAAAACCGTTTCGGAATTGAACCTGAAATAACTGCTAAAGTTGCAAAGATCCCCGGAATTCGCGTTTATGAAGTCGGTATTTCCTATTTTGGAAGAACCTATGATGAAGGTAAGAAAATAGGATGGAAAGATGCTGTAAGAGCTTTTTTCTGTATTCTCAAGTACAACCTCAGGCGATCATGATCTGATGTCTTTCAGCAGACTTAAATCATCGGTAAAGCTTATTTCAGATTTCCTTAGAAAATATAAGCGGGTCTTGTTTTTCATCGCTGTCCTAGCCATCGTGCTCCCGGAGGTCTCTGTCTACTTTCATCGACCCGGCAGAGGGGCTGATATACATGGATATCTGCTAGCTGGAAACGATGTGCTTGAAAACCAGCCGCTTTACAGAAACAGTGCTCTGCTTTCGCCTCGATTTATTATTGTATCCGTAAGTTGCCGGCAATCAGATCCACATTAACTACTACACTTTCTCAAGCACTGCAATTCAGAAGTTTTTCAAATCGCACTCAAGTTATACTTTTTCAGCACTGATAATACTCGCTGTTCTTCTGATTTTGTATGTTAAAATCAACAAAGAGAACCAGAAGCGCAGAGTTTGTTAGCTTCGGAGTTGCTTTCCAGCCAGGTAATACCCGGCTCATCCCTACTCAATTTACGTACCCTTACTTCCGTTGCACAATGCCCCGTACTGTCCTATGGCCTGATTTGATACCTTCTTCACGTGTGCAGGCCCCCTGCTCGATAGTATATTGTGATACCCAGACAAAGGTGCTAAATGAAAAACACGATACTTGTAACCGCCCCCAGGGGACTTTCTACATTTTTAAAATCTGAAATCGAAGAAGCCGGCTACCCTGTACACTGGGCCGGACCTTCAGGAGTCGAAACAGAAGGCGATTTCAACGATGCCATGCGGATGAATCTTCTGTTCAGAACAGCGCACCATGTGCTTTACCGGGTTGGCAAGTTCAAATGCGACAGTCCCGATGAGCTTTACACACAGGTAAACCGCATACCGTGGGAAACGATGATACCGGTTGATGAATACCTGAGTGTAGTCTCAAATGCGGTCCACCCGAGCATCCGTGATACCAGGTTTGTCAATATGAAGTCCAAAGATGCGATTGTTGACAGGATAATGGCACGCAAAGGCAGACGCCCCGATTCCGGCCCCGACAGAACAGGCGCGGTAATCTCTGTGTTCTGGAGAGAAGGGATTTGTTCGGTTTACCTGGACACTTCCGGTGAGCCGCTGTCAAAACGCGGTTACCGCAGGATTCCTCTTCATGCGCCCATGCAGGAAACTTTAGCTGCAGGTGTCATATTGGCTTCAGGGTGGAACGGAAATGGTAATTTTATCAATCCCATGTGCGGAAGCGGGACACTGGCAATTGAAGCCGCACTTATAGGGCTCAACAGGGCTCCTGGCATTTTGAGAGACAACTACGGTTTTTTTCACACATTGCTTTTTAACAATGAAAACTGGAAAGTCTTGAAACAGAATGCCTTTTCAGAGCAGAAAAAGCAGATTAACGGTAAAATATTAGCTACCGATATCAGCATTGAGGCCATAGAGGCAGCAAAGAAAAACGCCAAAGTAGCAGGTGTCGAATCTCACATAGAATTTGCAGTTTCCGATTTTGCTGAAACATCTCTACCCTCCGGTGGAGGTGTGGTCATGATTAATCCCGAATACGGGTTCAGACTCGGTGACCAGAAGGATCTTGAGGAAACCTACAGAGGTATCGGCAACTTCTTTAAAAACCGCTGCCAGGGTTACAAAGGATATGTATTTACAGGAAATACTGCTCTTGCAGGGAAAATAGGTTTGAAATCAAAAAGAAAGTTTCTCTTCCAGAGCGGGAAACTCGACTGCAGGCTCTACGAATATGAACTGTATGCAGGGTCAAAATTCTGAGTTTATTTTATTAAAGATCCGGTGAATAGCTTTTCTGAAATATTGTAGCCAAAAATATTCCCGAACTCTTCTAAAGCAGACTTCACAACCTCATTGCGTCCATTGCATACAGCTTTGAAAGCCGCAAGTTCAAGATCTTTCTTCTCGTATTGTTTCATTTCTCCGAAGATGTACCCTCTTAAAAGGTGCAGAGTCGCAACTTCAGAAGTCTGAAGATGCCATTCACTGAGCCAGTTCAGAGCATCACTGAATCTCCCGTCCCTGCACAAATAGTAGACTCGTATCGTAGTCTCCAGCCGGTTACCCTGTCTGGAAATTGAAAGCAGCCGTTTCTTGAGCAATCTTATGTCAACACCGATATCTGTTTTTTCATAAAGACGAATAAGCCTGTGCAGTGCCTGGATATTATCAGGATCCCTGGCCAGAAGCCTTTTTAGTGTGTTTTCCAGATCTGTAACTCTACCCTCTTTTTCATGAAGATCGGCAAGAAGAAGATATGAGTAATAATTACCCGGTGCAACTGCGATCTCCTGCTCCAGACTCTTGATCGCAAGCTCAGCCTTCCCCATTTTCATATAAGAAATTGCCAGATTGTGATACGGTACAGGGTATCTGTCATCAACAACAACTGCTTTTGAAAGCCATTGAACACTTTCCATCAGCAAACTGTTGTACTGATAAATCTCACCTATCAGAAGATACACGTCAGCAAGATCCCTGCAGTTCTCCTCATTTTTATTTTCCAGCAGTTCAAAGAATGTGGCCAGACCCTTTAGCTTTTCAAGAGTCTTTTCCACTCCCCCCGACTCACATTCCATATATGCTTTATCTTCAATCAGTTCTGATACATCTTCAAATGCCGCCTTGTACTCTTTAACAATGCTGCATAAAGTCTCTAATGACATCTTCTCGTAATCCGGCCCGGGCCTGCCGTAATTTTCTTTTGTGCCAATGGCACTGTTTCCTGAGCTTTTTTTCTTTTGCATCTGATACCGATCAAGTAAGTTACCTGAAAAAATCATACTCTTATTAAGCATTCAGGTCAAGGATTCTATAGCCTGATATTATTTTCCGGGGGAAATAGCAGATTTCTATTTTCTCTTGAGTTTCTTTGCAGGAGCAGATAGCAGGTTTGTAAATTGACCGTCTCTTGTATAAACACTGAGGGGTTTGATAACATTCTGAAAATTCTGCATGACAAGGTTATAAGATTCAACGGGAAAAATTACCCAGTTTGATATGTAATAATGCCCTTTTTGCAGATCCCTGATTTTTATTCTGAACCCGCAATCCGCAGCACCTGAACGCGAAGAGGGACGACTGAACAGAAACCCGCTCCCCTCAAGAAGTGAATCCGGAATAGTGGCCTGAAGAACCCAGCCATAACCGCTTAACCCGTCAGTGACACCCATAAAACGATGATTGGGATTAAGATTGATCATCGTGTCGATCGAATAACCTTTGATATTTTCAGAAAAAGATGCCTGAGGAATTTTAAAAGAAAAGTTCTCAGCTCTTTTTTTAATAACCGGTGCCATGTCAAGATATGCATCTCCGAAAAGTGATCTGAACCTGATTGGCACATGCACATAAACCGGCACATTTACAATCTGCGGATAACAGATCTGATTCACCGCTGCCCTGCTCCCTTTTATTCCTAATCCCAGATTCAAATGGAAATCACCTCTCCTTATAAGGCGCAGCGGACCTGCCTTATACCTCTTTACCACACATATGATATTTTCTTCTGTGTAATGGATGGGAATAAGTCCCCAGAGAGCTCTAAGCATAATCTCTATCTTCAGTTCTGCTGTCAGATCGATAAAACCATTTCCGCTGAGATTTTTGACTCCGGCACCAATGAAGTGAAATCGGTTTTTTCTGAATTGCGCGTAGTAAAAAGGCGTTATAAGAAGCTGTGAGCCGTGGTCGTAGTTCATATAATTAACGGATGAAACAGGGATCGACGGGTCATCACTTATAAAAACCTCCCGTATTTCTGAATTGCGTTCTATTCTCACAATGTTCCAATTTGCATCCGGAGTGTACTCTTCCTTTACGATGCTGCAATCCTCCCACAGAAACACTATCTCATCAACATCATCAAGAACACCGTTGCCGCTATCTGTGTTTGGACTTTCTCCATCTGGAAGCACATACTCCCCCTCCCCGGTCATCTCATCTATCTGAAACGGGACCGGCTTTCCATGATGATCACAAATACGAAGACTGCTCAGCGGCTTTCCCTTAAGCCTGCCTATCATACTGCCATTGATTACAACCGGCTCTGAAAAAAGCTGAGTGCAAAGTAACAGGATCAGTACAAACAAGCTTCTGGTCATAGATGAAAAGTGCATTCTCATATCCTGAAAATACATCGGACGACAAATATTTACCCGGTCTCTTATTATTTTACTCTCTCTGTAACCACAAAGGGTGTCCAAATGCTGAGCGGTATAAGAAGTCTGTACACAAAACTCAAGCCCCAGCTGCCAACAGTCTGTTTTCTTTGCGGCAGCACCTGGGATTCACTGACTCTGAAAAGAATTGACAGCGCACTCGATCTAACAATTTTCTCAACATATCTCTTTCTTTCTTCAATCATTGTAATACTCATCTCGCGCAAAGTGAACTTCCGTTTCGCAAAATACCTGCCCTCTGCCGCTCAATTTTTCTTCGGCGGCATGTTCAGCGCCTGCACGGTTTACTATTTCAAGAGCACATCATCACTCCTGACATTTCTTTTTCTTCTCTGCCTGGCCGCGACGTTAGTCTGCAATGAATTTCTGGAGAAAAAATACAGCAACGCCCAGGTCACATTCACATTCTGGAGCGTCTGCGCCGCAATGATCCTTAATTTCCTTTTACCCGTGCTTACCGGATTAATGAGCCCCTGGATCTTCCTTGCCGCTATCGCAACGGCATTTCTCCTCTGTTTTGCAATCTCCAGGATTGCCTTATCGAAAGTTTCTTTGAAACCGGTAGCACTCATCTACTCTGCACTGATACTCTTCTATTTTCTGAATGTAATTCCACCGGTTCCGCTCTCTCAGAAAAAGATGGCTATCTTCAGATCCGTAAGCCACAGTGGCAATGAATATGTGTGTACTATGGAAAAACCCAGGTGGTTTGAGCCATTCAAATCAGGAGAAAGTGTTTTTAAATACTCACCTCAGGACACTGTATTCTGTTTCAGCTCTGTCTTTGCCCCTACCCGTCTGAAAAAAGAGATCTACCATCACTGGTACTACAAAGACCCTGAGAGCGGAAAGTGGTCCGAAGCCACGAGAATCGGCTACAGACTGACCGGCGGACGGGATCAGGGATATCGAGGGTACACTTACAAAAAAAATATCGGGCCGGGATCCTGGAAGGTAATGCTCAAAACAAAAGAGGGTAAAACTGTCGGTATCCGTTCGTTCAAAGTCGTTTCACACGACTTATCAGATACGCTCAGCCTGCTGACTGTGCGATACTGAACTTGCTTAACATATAGAGATTAGCTATCTTTAAAACATGAACGACCGATTTCTGGGTTATATAATCTTATCTGTACTGAGCATACTCATCCTCACCCCCTGTGCCTATCTGATCTGGAAAACCCAAAAGCCTGTCGAAAAAAGGGTTATCTCCTTCACCCCGATTAACAGCCTCAGCTTCCTCAACATGCAGGACCCGGTAAGAGTAAGAGGATTGGAATCAGGAGCTGTAAGCAGAGTTTTCAATAAGGATCAGAAAGTTTTTGTTGAAATTGAAACCACAAAGCCCCTTGAAATCCACAGCGGGTATAAAATCATTGTGACTGTAAAGGGAATATTGGGCGATCGATATATAGAGATTGATCCAGGTGATCCTGAAAAAGAGATCGTCAGTAAAGATGAGGTTCTGGAAGGCCAAATCATGATCGGCCCCGCAGAAGCAGTTGCAGGTGTAGAGAAACTCTGTGAAGCTATCGATAAATTCTCTCGCCTCACCATGGAATTAAAAAACGGCACAGAAAATGCGCCATCATTTGTGAACCGATTTAAAAATATTACCCTCGCCTTCGACTCAATAAGCGGATCGGTCCTGGACGTGGCAGAAAGAATAGATTCCGATCTGGGAAAGAGCCTTGACTCTCTTGGGAAGCTTCTCTCTGAGACCTCAGAGCTCTCAAGAAAGCTATCCGGCACTGTACCGCAGAAACTGGATGAGTTAGACCGGATTATTAGTAAGACAGGCGAATTTGCAGTAAAAATTGACACACTAATCAATCAGGCAGAAAAACTGACAGGGAAACTAAATAGCCCGGAATTTAAAGAATTAGAGGTTTTTATTGCAGAGAGCAGGAAGAACCTGAACTCTCTGCGCAAAGCTATTATAGAAATCAGAGATGACGGGCTGAGGCTACCGGTACGGTTCAGGTAATTTATAAAGCCGCCTCCGCATTGACATCACCTTCAGGTGTTATGATACCTTTTTCTACAGCCCAATTATCCAGCTTCTGCATTACCAGATCATATGTACTGCCTGTAAGCTCAGAAACAGCCTCAGGAAGAGGCCCTAAAATCTCAAACGCTTCCTCAAAACCTTTCTCGATAGCTCCTTTAATAGTATCAAGGAAATCGGCTCCGGCTCCCTGGAAGGCATCGAAAAACGAAGTGGCGAAATCAACGATTCTCTGAGAAGTGTTTTCCGCGTTCCAGTATTCAGGAACTTCTATTTCAGGTGTTTCTTTGACTTTTTTAACATCGTTTTTGTCCTCTTTGCCATTCACGCTTTCCAGTATCTGACTGACAAGCTCCTCTCGCATTTTCTGTATCTGTTCTTTGGCAAATGCTATCAGTTTGTCGACCTGCTCAGGGCTCATGTCCGGCCCTATCTCCAGTGAGGCTTTCTGATAGTTTATTGACTCCATGCTGAAAGACACCTTATCACCATCTTTTGACACGTACTCCATTGCATATTTTTCAGCAGAGTAGTATTCGGCCACAGCCCGCGACTGCTCGACAGCGGGATTTACCTGGTTCTTACTGTCCCTTGACGATTTTAAATAGCCGTTGTATGGAGTATTAATTGTAAAAGGAGATGATGCGGGTAGAGTCATTCCCTGAATTGCCATATTTCCTCCTTGAATTATCCTGTATTTGACTACATTAAGTATTTCGGCAGGTTTTAAAAAAAACTTTACTGGTTTTAATACCTGACTAATGCATCAGGTAAGGGGTATAGTGCATTTAGACCATGCAGCAGAAAAGCTTGAATAAATAGCAGGTGTACCACCCTGGTAGTAGATCAAAGATTTGTGAAAAGGCCTTTATGCAAACTGGACAAGCACAATTGGCCCTGATCAGGGTGTATTAGTCAGGTTATAGCCATTTTTCTGTAGTTTCTGGTGTTTTCAGAATAGGCGCACACTATAATTTCGGCACAGGAAATTCAAGCATTTTCAGAATAGTTTTTTTTAATTTTTTAGTTTGAATTTAATGAAAGTAATATTTATATTGATTGCACAACCATCGATAAATCAGCGTGTGGATAAGTCGATGTTGATAAGTAGTGGAGAGCATGTTAATAAATGGTGGATTATCTTCCACTAATAAGCAGTTCAAAATAAGTCAAGGGTCACTAACTTCATGTTTTTCAATCACTTATACGATTTAGCCCCTTTATCATGCCTTCAAACAAGCACAGAATACCCCATATACCATACCATTACTAATTGTCAAGTCAAGGAAATGTTGATAACATGTTGGCAAACAATCTATCTAATGATTTTTCAACCACTTCTCCCTGGCTCGATTGCCTGCGGAAAATCCAGGAAAAGGTAGGCCCTGCAAGCTATGAAACATGGTTCAGAACTACCGATCTTTCCCTCTCTTCCGATGGCCAGGCACGAATTCAGGTTCCAAATCAGTTTTTTGCGGATTTTATCGAGGAGCACTTCTCCTCTCTTATAAAGGACGTCCTTACTGAAGCCAGCATAAATTTTTCTTCTCTCTCTTTTGTTCCTATCCAGAAAGACTGGAAAATTGTCCAGCCGCTCTCAGAGGAACTTGTTGAGGCACAGAGCCGCAAAATTCCGCAGGCCGCAGAGACACGCGAACAGCTGCATCCTAATTATACTTTTGACAAATACGTTGTTGGCGACAGTAACCGCATGGCCTATGCAGCATCTCTGGCCGTTGCAGAAGCCCCCGGGAAAACTTCATTCAATCCCCTGGTGATCTATGGGGGCACAGGTCTGGGTAAAACCCACCTTCTACAGGCAATCGGAAGTTTCGCCCAGACAGAAGTCACGGCAGAAAATGTGACTTACATGACAAGTGAAGAATTTACAAATCAGTACATAAACTATGTCGTCAATAAAAAGGATTCCACATCTTTTTACCGCAAATTTTTAAATGTCGACCTCCTCCTCATAGACGACATCCAGTTTTTCAGCGGAAAACCCGGCACTCAGAAAGAATTTTTCCGTATTTTCAACAAACTGCTTCTGGAAAACAAACAGATCGTACTCTCCTCTGACCGTCAACCGGATAAAATACCGGACATGATGGATCACATTATCAACAGATTCATGGGCGGACTTATTACCGATATCCAGCCGCCGAATCTTGAAACCCGCATGGCAATCCTCAGGAAAAAGGCCGAAATTGACGGTTTGTCGTTGCCTGATGAGGTGGTGCAGTTTATTGCCGGACACATTACATCAAATGTAAGAGAACTGGAAGGGACCCTGATAAAGCTGATTGCATCATCCTCGTTTACAGGAAGAGATATCACTCTTGATGTGGCGACAGAATTGTGCGGTGACGCCATTTCCAGAAAAGATGAACGTGTGTCTGTAAAATTTATCCAGCAGAAGACTGCAGAAGCCTTCGGAATCAGCCCCAACCAGCTCTCGGCTCATACAAGGAAGCGCGATGTGACTCTCCCCCGGTCTGTAGCAATGTATCTCTGCAAAAAATGGACAAAGCAGTCACTGCGCACCATTGGACTGGATTTCGGGGGACGTGATTACTCTACTGTCATTCACTCATTTAAAAAGATCGAAGCAGATATTGCAGAAAACCAGGAGTTGAAGAGTAAGATAAACGCTATAGAGGATCAGATAAGGCCATTGCTGTAACTGTTCCCGCGTTCTCAGGAGAATGAATCCAGGGCCTCTTCAAGAGTATCAAAACTCTCGATCTTTTTGTAGAGATTTGTAATCATCAGTAAATTCTTTATCAATTGATTGACCAGAGCTATCTTGAGATCGCCTTTCAGTTCCGCAAGCCTGTTTTTGACATCTACTATAACAGCAAGTCCCATACTGCTCAGATAACTGACGGCCACCAGATTCAGCACAATTTTCAGTTTCCCATTATCAACAAGATCGTGAAGTCTTGTTTTCAGTGTGCTGATATTCTCCTGCAGAATATTTCCATCAACGATTACTTCCGTAATATCACCAAGTTCATGAATGATCAGTTTCATATTTTACTTTCGTCTGTCTTGCTTATTTCAGGTTTGATCTTTCCAGTATTTATCAGTTTGATAAACGCGTCTACAATTTCAGCTGCAAACTGTGTCCCGCTTCCAAGCTTCAGCTCTTTTAACGCCTCCTTCAGGCTTAACCTCTCTTTGTAAGTCCTTCCCGAAGTCATTGCATCAAATGCATCTGCAACTGCAATAATGCGGGCACCTGGCGGGATCTCCCTTCCCCGCAGACCATGAGGGTAGCCAGTGCCGTCATAACGTTCATGATGATGCAGAATGTAAGGAATTTCCTTTTCAAGGAACTTAAGATCCTTGAGCATATTTACGGCTATATCGGGATGTCTTTTAAGAATTTCATACTCTCTGGATGTCAGTTCTTCCCTTTTCACGAGCGTTTCATCGCGGATGCTGATCTTTCCGATATCATGAAGCAAAGCGGCATTTCTGATAACCTCGATTTCCTGTTCAGGGAGATCCAGCTGTCTGGCTATCTGCACAGAATACTCTGCTACATTATTTGAATGTTCTTTGGCAAACGGGTCCTTTGCGTCAACGGCCCTTATCAGCTCGTCAATAGATTCCATGTAAGTAGTCCTTACCTTTTGAGAAATCTCCTGCAGCTTGCCTTTAAACTCCATCAACCCACTTCTGTCAATGGACTTTTCTTCCTGTGAATCAAACTCTTTCCACACCCTGATAAGGTTTCTTCCGTCCCTCTTTGCCTGATAAAGTGCTGTGTCGGCGCGTTCTATAAGTTCCTGCTTGACTTTTATATCGTTCTGGTATTCTGCAATTCCTATGCTCACAGTAACATGAACAGTGTGGTTATCCTGCTGAAAAACGTAGCCATCGATTGCGGAATGAAGTTTGCTTGCGTATACAAGAGCATTTTCGGCCTTTTGATTACAAATAATAAGAAATTCTTCACCGCCGTATCTTCCGCAGATATCCACATCTCTGGATTTGGTTTTCATGATCGTGGCGAGCTGATGCAGTACGAAATCGCCAAACTGGTGCCCGTGTGTATCGTTGATCATCTTAAAATGATCAATATCTATGAGCATACACGACAACTCACCGCCATAGCGATGAACACGTTTGAACTCAAAATCAAAGCGCTCCTGCAAAAACCTGTGATTATACAGTCCCGTCAACCCGTCGGTTATCGACAGTTCTACAAGCTGCTTGTTTTTCCTGTCAAGTTCTTCAAGGAGAACCTTCTCCGATGCCAGTGCAAGCCGCAGGTCATCAAGTGCCTTATTGAGCTGCTTTTCTGCAAGTTTTCTTTCCGTTATATCGGTCAAGGACCCGGCTATCCTGACAGCGTGCTTTTTTTTATCCCTTAAGGCAGTTCCTCTCACCTGTACCCATCTGAATTCTCCATTTTTATGCTGTATTCTATGCTCGTTCTCAAAATATTGAGTCTTTCCATCAAGATGGTCCTGCAACTTCTTTCTCACCCTCCTTAAATCAGAGGGGTGAATCCTTGAGAACCATTCATCAACCTTGTTTTCGATTTGATCGTTCTTGAAACCGAGTGTCGATTTCCACTGTTCGCAGAAGTAAATCTCGTTTGAAACGAGGTTCCAGTCCCAGACCCCGCTTTTACTTCCCCTGATCGCCAGAGAAAACCGTTCCTCACTGGCCCGCATTGAATTTTCAGCGGTTTTGCGTACTGTAATGTCTCTGAGTGAAAGAAGTTTTGCCGGGAGCCCGTCCCAGATAGTCTCTACCACCCTGACTTCAAGAACCTTTCCGGCGCCACGTCTGTTCCGGACACAAATCTCATAGGGACTCGCCGTTTTTACAGTATAAGGGAACTCATGCAACTTCTTTTTACCTGCCCCAAGCATCTCCCGGGCGGCTGGATTTATAAAAAGCACTTTGTTACCTGTGTTAATTATCACCATACCGTCTTCAGAACTCAATATCACATTAAGAAAACGAGCCTCTGTGTGCTGATATTCTTTGATGTTTTCCTGAAGACCGCGTGAGATGTTTTTCTGCTCTACAGCTGTAGATATAGCATTACATAGCAGGGTACTATTGACAGTTGAATTAACAAGAAATTGTGTGCATTTTATACCTGAGGAATTCATTTCGGACATGGAATCAATAAGTCCGATCACAGGCGGAGCATTAGCGGTTTTGAGTGCCTTTACAAGAACACCTTTAACGGCAGTGTCGTGAGAGAAATTAAACAGAATTACATCAAAAAGCCCACGTTGGATTTTCTGTCTGATCAAATCCGGCGAGCTTGAACAAATGATACTGAATCTGGAATTTTCGTCATTCTCAGAGATCAGAGAACGTATACGGGAGGCGGCAGACTTCTTTTCATCCACCACCAGTACCCTTACAGAAGTATTCTGCTGCGTATTTACAGGCTGATTTATTATCAAGTGACATCTCCGCTGTATACAACGGATTTTACATCACCTGCACGCATGCAGTCAACAGCTCTGACTATTTCCCCATTCTGGTTGCGTTGATCAACCCGCCTGCCAAAATCATCTTTTTTTCCCGATCAGTCAAAGCTGCAGTCACTTTTACATTTCGGGTTCCACCGTAAATAGAAAGCGTCAATATTCCGTCACCTTCAAGAGCACCTCTGAGGCCTTTTACTTCCACATCCTGCCCCTTATCGAAAAGCTGATAATCATCAGGATTGACAAATATCGCCGGAATGATCCCGAAGTTGATAAGATTGGCCCTGTGTATGCGCTCCATCGATTTAGCGACAACCATCTTTACACCCAGATACATCGGACAGATTGCCGCATGTTCCCTGGATGATCCCTGGCCGTATGACTCACCGGCAATGATGATATTGTGTATACCTTTTTTCTTGTTCTCAAGTGCTTTTCCGGAAAATTCCGGATCTTCACGTTCAAAGACAAACTCTGAGTACTTGGGAATATTTGAACGATATTTGAGTCTGCTGCCGGCCGGCATAATATGATCGGTTGTGATTTTGTCCCCTACCTTGATCGTTACAGTTCCCTTTATCGCTTCAGGACAGGGATCGCTGGCTGGGGGATCCCCGATATTGGGACCGCGGAAAATTGTTATCCTGGATGGATCCTCAGCCGGTGGAAACACCATGCTGTCATCAGCATCGAAATATTCAGGTTCCGGGATTTCAGGATATTTGATTTCACCAAAAACTTCCCTTGGATCTGAGATCCTGCCACTGAGCGCCGCCGCCACGGCGGATTCCGGAGATGTCAGATAGACATCTGCACTCGGGGTCCCGCTGCGGCCAAAAAAGTTGCGGTTTGACGTGCGCACTGATACTCCGCCGGTCTGTGGTGCCATGGAGTTACCGATGCAGAAACCGCAGACATTTTCAAGAATACGAACCCCGGAAGCAACGATATCGGCAAGCGCACCATTGCGGGCCACCATCTGGAGTACCTGACGGGATCCGCATGCCACTCCCATTGTCACCCCATCAGCAATCCTGCGGCCCTTCAGTAACGATGCAACCATCATTATGTCCCGGTAGGATGAATTTGTACAGGAGCCAACCAGAACCTGATCCACTGCTATATGGTTGAGGTCGCGCAGTCGCTTTATGTTTCCAGGTGAATGGGGACAGGCAGCGAGAGGTTCAAGTTCAGAAAGGTCAATCTTAATTACCCTTTCATAAGCAGCATCAGGATCAGCAGTAACCTCTGTAAAGCTACTTTCCCTCCCCTGAGCCCTCAGGAATTCCCGCGTAACAGCATCTGAAGGAAATACAGAAGTGGTAACGCCTAATTCAGCACCCATATTTGTGATGGTAGAGCGCTGAGGAACCGTAAGATTGGCAAGTGCGGGCCCGCCGTATTCAATTACGGTCCCTACGTTCCCCTTGGTTGAGAGGATCTCAAGGACCTTCAGAATTATATCTTTTGCAGCTACCCACGGTTTGAAACTGCCGGTAAGTTCTACTTTAACGACTTTAGGATAGGTCAGGTAAAAAGGCCCCCCACCCATCGCTACTGCAACGTCAAGACCTCCGGCTCCAATGGCAATCATCCCGATTCCACCTCCGGTTGGAGTATGAGAATCACTGCCCAGAAGAGTCTTTCCGGGAACTCCGAACCTCTCAAGGTGAACCTGGTGGCAGATCCCGTTGCCCGGCTTGGAAAATTTTATTCCATATTTGGCCGCTACAGTTTCCAGATATTTGTGATCATCAGCATTTTCGAAACCTTCCTGGATTGTATTATGGTCAACATAAGAAACAGAAAGATCTGTTCTGACCTTATCAAAACCCAGTGCTTCAAACTGAAGATAGGCCATAGTACCGGTTGCATCCTGAGTCAAAGTCTGATCTATCCGGATACCTATTTCCTGACCTGCTTGCGCTTTCCCTTCAACTATATGCGAATCGAGAATCTTCTGAACTACATTTTTACCCATTAAAATCTCTCTTTCTATAAATCACTTATGAGCCTTGTAGAACCGATTAACTTAGATAAAAACTGAATGCCGTTTCCGAAAAATAGAAATTACCAACATCACAGACAACTCTTGTTTTGTAAAAGAGCAGTCTGCAGGAAAACAGTTCAGCCAGTTACAGATCACTCAGGTTCTTAAGTGCAGAACCCAGTGTTCGCTTATTAAGCAAGTCACGCATAACCACCGGCTCGTAAGGATTGTCGCCGGGGAAAACTGCCAGAAAAGGGACACTCCTTGACCCCAGGTGATTCAGCAGTGACTCTATAACGGGATCTGGCCGGGTCAGGTCAGCTTTTATCAAGACTACATTCTTTTCAGTTATTAACTTTTTAATCTCTGGAGAATTTAGTACCGCTATTTTGTTATATTGGCAGTTCATACACCATGATGCTGTAAAATCAATTACCACATGCCGGCCGTTGGCATGGGCGTCCCGAAGCAATGATGAAGAAAAATTCATCCACTCGCCCGCCCCATCTTTAAAAGATGCTGTTTTTACTGATGTTTTGTAAAACACTTTGTAGTTAAGATGAAAGCCTGCAGCTCCTATCAGTAAAGCTATCAGAAACACCAGTGCTTTTCGTTTCAGTTCTGATCCCCAGGGGGCAAATCTGGTGTAAACAACGACTGCGAATACCATGAACACACAAAAGCCGACTGTTGCGACCATCATTTCCTGAGACAAGCCCTTCATAAGATACACAGCCATACCAATGAGAATAAATCCCATAAAGTATTTAAAATCTTTCATCCATGGACCGGGTCTGGGAATGAGCCTCGAGAGGCGGCTGCTTGAGGCAAAAAGTACATAGGGAAAAGCCATCCCCAGACCGATAGAGGCAAAGACCGCAAAAACGACTTGAGGAGTCTGTGTCAGTGTCCAGGCCAGAGTTGCCCCAAGCAGCGGTCCGCTGCATGGCGTTGCAAGGACAGTGGCAAACATCCCCTTGAAAAAATCCCCAAGGAGTCCTGAACCGCCTCTTTTTTCAAGGTTGGAAATGGACCCCGGAAGTAAGATTGTAAAGAGATCAAACATACCAAGAGCAAAGAGGACAATAAGTACAATAATGCCGGCCAGCACTCTGGGGTCCTGAAACTGTTCGCCCCAGGAGAACTTTGCAAATGATGCAAGTGCGGCAAGCACCATAAAGACCGAAATCATACCACCGGAAAACGAGATGCTCTTCTTTAACGCCAGGATCTTTGAATTTCCTGCAGCCTGAGAAAATGAAAGTATCTTTATTCCAAGGACTGGAAGCACACATGGCATGACATTCAAAATCAAACCCGCAAGAAAACCGAAAACAAGAGCCAGCCAGAGGTAGAACTCGATTTTTTTCTCAACTGGACTGTAATCCCATTGCTGGACCTCTTTTACAGCCGCAGGGACATCCTCCTGAACATTTAAAACAGAAAGAACAGACAATGATGGAATCTGCTGCTGAGCGGCCCTGAACAGAGGCATCGATTCACTTGCCCTGCCCAGAGCGATCGAAAACAGAGGTTCTCCAGTAAACTGCTCTGTCTGTGATCCGGACTTGCTTACATTGACAGAAAACGGAATTTTTTTTGAGACAGGGACACAGGATGTGTGACAGATAAGACCATCAATACGCAATGTGCCGGTTGTTTTCCCGACCCACTTTTCAGGTATCTTTCCGCGCACAAAGAAGAATGTTTCATTTTCATATGCCCAGACCCAGTCTCCCATTGACGGTTTGAATTTACGGGCACTCATTTTTTTAACATCCAGCCACTGGATCTCTTCTGCCCCGTTAATCCCGATTTCCATAGGTTTCCCAATCCCTGGACCCAGAGGATTGCCGTAAAGATGGTAATTCGAAGGAACCTTGACCTGTAAGCCCAAAAAAACGGTATCACCGGGAGAATAAGTCTGATGTGAACTTAACATCCTGACCTGTAAATCATCATCGGCCAGAACCGGTGTGAATGAAGAAACTGCGGATATCAGCAGAAATGCCGCTGTTAAGGTCAACTTGACAAAGCGGGCAACCGTTTGCCTGACAACTGGATTATTTAACCACATATAGAATTCCTTTAGTCCAGAGCTACTTTCAATTACGAATGGAACAGATATATATTTCCATATTACACTGCCGGTTCACAGTAGATTATAAAATAGAAAGAGCCCAGCAGTAAAGGAAGGAGATGCGGATGAATTCCGGGCAGCAAATTATCGAAGAAAAATTTGTTGAAGAGAACCTTCGTGCTGAAGAAGCAATAACAAAAGGTGACTTTCCGGACGCAGCACGCATCCTTGTGGCTGTTGTTGAACAGGATCCACAGAACTGGCGGGCTTACAACAGCTTTGGAATCATTTCCTGGGCACGGGAGTACTGGCTTGATGCATTTGAAATGTTCAAAAAATCGGTCTCAATAAATCCTCTTTACCTCGATGCTCTGATTAACCTGTTTGATGCCTCTCTGAAGCTGAGAAAAGTTGAGGAGGCCCTTACCTATTTCGAAAAAGCGCTGCAGGAAAACCCCGACATGGAAGAGATCAGAATCATCCGTGACAGTATCGTCGAACAGGGCCGGGACATCTACACCAGTAAACGTGCCTTGTCTGTGGGTTTTTATAGTCCACTTATCGAAGAGGCTGAAAAAGAACTTGAATCTGGTAACCTTTACAAGGCGATGGAATTATTTATTGAAGCAAATGATGCCGAGGGACCCAGCGCAAAGGCTTTCTGCGGCCTGGGAATAATCTCATATTACCAGAAAAGATACCAGGATGCTTTCTCACTCTTTTTTGAATCAATTAAAATTAACCCTTCAGACCTCGACACGTACCTTAACCTGCTTGATGCAGCCAGGGAGTGCGGCCATATTAAAGATGCAGTTAAAATTTTCAACACCTACAGGCAGGAATATAACCAACTGGATTCTATTGCATCAGAGTTCGAAGGCCGGGCTTAAAAAAACAGAAAAGTACTAAAGTGCCAGAGAAAATTAACCGATAGAATTAATGTAACAACCCGGAAGCTCTTCGCACCTCCCTTGTGTGCCTGTTCTCTCAGCTTCCCCGCATTAGAGAGAGCAGTAGAGTAAATGGGTAAATAGTAATTATCTATATAAGAAAACGGATGCTCTTCAGGCATCCGTTTCTTTTTCCCCCCGATCTTATACTTTTGCCTGCCGGAGTGTATTTTTTAAAAAGATTAGATTCCACAAAAAAAGATGTCCTCAATGATCCAGACTAAAATTTTTAACTTTAAAATTTCAAGGATTGTATTTCTCTGTCTGCATTTCCTTTTTTTCGCTCTTTTTCTGCCCGCAGAAGGCAAAGTGCGCGGCCAGAGAATTTTAAATCCGGAAAGCAGCCGACGACTCACATCTTCCAGCCAGGTCAGTAATCTCGAAAACCGGATAAAACCTTTTCTTGAACACAGAATCAGAAGAGCTGGCCGCTTTAGGGGTCTCCCCCAGCTCCATCCTGAAGATATCCCTGCAGAAAGCGACATTCTGCAGTTGGCAAGAGTCTGGAACAACCTTTCGCCGGAATTCAAAGGGCTATATAAAGAAGCCATACGCATACCCAAATCATTTTTAGTCCATCAGAGCCCCGGCGGGAATTTTGAGGTCTATTACACCACAGTGGGACCCGACAGCGTCAGCTCTGCTGATCATTATGGATTTGAAGGTGCCGACTGGTCCGTAAAAACTGATAAAGGAAACGGTGTC
>JAAYYB010000130.1 GCA_012515615.1 Fibrobacter sp. | reverse complement strand
TTTCCCTGATACATGGGGATACCAATACCATCTTCGTTGAATGAATTACCCGAAGGTGATTGTCCCATCGTAAAATCAAATTCGTCAGGCAGTTTCCCTTCCTCCCACCCCTCATCCGCTTCTTCCACAAACCACTGCCGAAACAGCGTCTCGGCCATGGCTTCCAGGGTCTTGTTCTGGCGGTGCAGCAGGTCGATCTTGTCGTCGAGGCTGGAAAGAACCGCAGCAATGGCTTTTTGTTCGGGAAGCGGGGGGAGGAGGATGGAATACTCTCGCAATCCTTTCAGTGGAACATTTGGTATTGTAGTCCCCGTTGCGATACTGTCTAAAAATAGTTGAAAATCCGAATTTAGAAAGTTGTAGTACAGAAAATACTTGTCGACATCATCGCTGACATTAATATAACAAGCGCTTTTGCCAAGAATGCATTTTTCCCCATTGTAAAACGCCAAATTTCCATAAGTCCCATTTATACCTAAGAGAATGGTTTTGTCCGATAACGGTTTTCGGTATTTAAAGAATTCACTTTCATTCACTCTTTTTGTATCTGGCTTAATTAATACTTTCCCTTTGCTTAAATTATTTCCGTTTACGAAACAATAATCTCCATTATCATCATACATCGGTGTTCCGTGCAGACCATCACCAATTTTTGTGGTTATTTCTCCTAGTTTATATTCCCTCCACTCACCCATGACACACCTCCACGCTGCACCAAGCCAGGGGCGTTGCGGGGGTGGCCCCCGCAGAGGGGGTAGCGGAAGACACCGCAGGGAGCGCAGCGACTGAGGAGGCTGGAGCGAGGGGCCTGGTCGCAAGCTGCGCTTGCTGCTCGGCCATGCAACCTGGGAGACTTCCCCCTTTAATCATTATTCTCTGTTCATTATTCATTATCAAAACATCCTCATGTATTCATCAAAAACAAACACCCTGTTGCGTTGATACCCGGTGGTTTCACGCAAGATTTTCAATTCAACAAATATCCTCACCAGTTCATTTGCCGCTTTAGGGGAAAGCTCTGTCATTTTCTGCGCGTCGCTTACGGTGATTACCGGTTTTCTGAATAAATGATGAAAAAGCTCAAGGGCCTGTTTTGAGCGTTTCCCCATACTCATGATCTGTTCCTTTTCAATATATGCCTTTAGCTCTATTATTTTGCGAAGGGTTTCAACTGAATTTTCAGCCGTAACAATTACTCCGGTTAGAAAAAACTTGAGCCATTGCGCGAGATCGTCTTTTGTTCTAACAAAGGTCAGATTGTCATAGTACAGGGTTTTGTTTTTTTCAAAGAAATCAGAAAGATAGAGGAGCGGCTTTTCCAGAATGCCGCTGGCTACAAGGTACAGAGTAATCAACAAACGGCCGATCCTGCCATTACCATCAAGAAAGGGGTGGATGGTCTCAAACTGATAATGGCCTATGGCTATGCGCACGAGATGAGGAATTTTGATATCCTTGTTGTTCAGAAAAAATTCCAGGTCTGAAAGCAAGTCCTGGAGTTCCGTATGCGCCGGTGGAATGAAAACCGCGTCAGAGAGAGTTGCTCCGCCAATCCAGTTTTGGGAAGTCCTGAATTCACCGGGCGTTTTGCGTTCACCCCTGCCACTGGAGAGCAAAATCTTATGCGTATTTTTGATGAGCCGGTTGGATAAAGGAAGGCTTTTAAGTTCCGCAATGGCGTTATTCATCGCCGTCACATAGTTGTTCACTTCCTTCCAGTCATCTCTTTTTTCGGGATTTATATCTTTTTCGTTGACAAACGCTTCTTCGATATTGGTCTGTGTTCCTTCAATCCGGCTCGAAACAACCGCTTCTTTAAAAATATGCATGATAATGAACATATCCGTATCCGGAACCAGACGGGAAAAGGAGTTTAATTCACCCAATTTGAAAGAAGCCTTTTCTAAAAGATCATTGATGCCTTCATCAGTCCATACAAATGAATGATTTATCTTTTGTGGCAAAAAATATTGGTATTCAAACCCTTTTTTATAGATGCCGGCCTTAAAGTCGTTTATGTTCATTTAATTCTCCAAGGTAAAAGACAACGTATCATATTTTACTTAAACGCACAAAAGTAAAATAAGAAAAGCTTTAATTTACTTTCCTACCAGCTTCACCTTCTTCAAGTTTTCCAGTATGGCCTTATTCAGTTCAGCTTCTTCTTTTAACTGCTCTTCAAACTCTTTTTTCAAGCTGGTGAACCGCTCGTTGAAATCAAAATCATCCTCGTCATCAGGCAAGCCCACATAGCGACCGGGGGTGAGTACATAGTCCAGTTCCTTGACCCGTTCGATGCTGGCGGAATTGCAGAAACCCTTTATGTCCTCATACTTCCCGCCCACCTTGCGCCACTCGTGATACGTGCTGGCGATCTTTTGGATATCTTCGAGCCGAAGCTCCTTCGTACGGCGGTTGATGAGCACACCCTCGTTCCGGGCATCGATGAACAGGATCTCGTTGGAACGATATCCTGTTCCCCTCACCCCTGGCCCCTCTCCAAGGGGAAGAGCGTTTTTTATTGTGTTGAGTGTTGATTCGGTTTCATTAAGAAGTGCATGGTTTGTGATCCTTAGGATTTTTTTTCCTATGGATTCAAGATAGGCATCTCTTTTATGATCCTTCTTTTTCCTTTCCACAGAATCGTGTACGGAACCGTCAAGCTCGATAATGAGCTTATGTTCGGCGCAGTAAAAATCCACAATATAATCCCCGATTTGATGTTGTCTTCTGAATTTCAGATCCATGAACCTGCGATCGTGAACCATTTCCCAGAACACTTCCTCAGCGGGCGTTGCATTCTTCCTTAATTTTCTTGCAGTCTCCACCAATCCGGAGAAATCAAAATTCCCCCGATAGCTCACCTCTCTTCCCCCTCTCCCCGTGGGAGAGGGCTGGGGTGAGGGTTCGGCGCGGCCGCGCCGAATAAACCAGAGCGACGCCGGAATCTGTGTATTGAGGAAGAGCTTGGCCGGAAGATTGAC
>JAAYYB010000129.1 GCA_012515615.1 Fibrobacter sp. | reverse complement strand
TTGCACCTCAATTTCCAACACTTGAAAAAGAAGCTCAAGTGGTAAAGATATCTCTATTAAGTTTTCGGATTTTTGAATTTATCTGCGCTCTCTCCGGTATCGATCAGCTCTCCCATTTGTGAATAAATCTGCTCTGTTTCCTCTGCTCTATCTTTATAATCCTTTTAAACCTGCAAAAGTAGCTCCATTTCCGATTCATACTAAAAAGCCCTGCATAATGTCACTTTTTAGATACGGCAGATCCTTTGCTTACTTATTGCCTTATGGACAGCAAAGTATCCAAATCCCCCATTACCCTTATTCCATTTTTATCTTTTGACCCGGAACTTCTGGAATGGCTCAAAATCGAACTCCCATCACGACTGGGTGTAGAGGTCTCCTCCGGACCTCTTCAGAGCAAGCCCTCTTTTGCCTTTGACAGAAGGCGCGGGCAATATTTCGGTGATGCAATACTTGCATTCTTAAGGGAAATCCATCACTCATTCGGGGGGACTCTTCTGGGGTTAATCGATGAAGACTGCTTTACCGACGGGCTGAGCTTTATTTTCGGGCAGGCAGCCCTGAAGGGACATCAGGCCTTTGTCTCCACTAAACGGCTGAGACAAGCTTTCTACAATCAGCCCGAAAACATGCTCCTGCTCAGGGAACGCCTGCTCAAAGAGGCAATGCATGAGATCGGCCACACCTGGGGCCTTCCGCACTGCCCCGACCCGCTCTGTGTGATGCATTTCTCCCAATCACTGAAAGACACAGACATAAAACAGGCTGTGTACTGCCGCCGATCTCCCGGTGTGTATTAGGCCTGATTCCCGGGTACTACTGGCTTAACTTCTGATACGGGTGAGGGATATTCCGAGGCCTGACCGTAAGGGAGGGCTTTTTTCATCTTCTACAGGTTTTAAGACCCCCTCCTTGACAGTCGGGGCTCGGATTGTCGTGCCAAACTACTATTCAAGGTACCATTTGAATCACTCCCAGAAATTCCGCAGCCTCTCCTGAATATCGCTTTGGGTTTTCAGCTCTTCTTTGCAATCCTCCTCACCTTCCTTTTCAAGGACGACCGTTTCCATCGTGTCAACTACACCCTGATTAAAAAATCTGCATTTCTGGGAATAGACATGTCTGTCTGAGAATCCCTGCGGGCGTGAGTAAAAACGCAGCGGCCACAGCACGTAGAGATGATCACGGGCACGGGTCATTGCCACATAGGCCAGACGGAGCTCCTCTTCGATCTCTTCATCAGACTCAGTAGACATATCAGAAGGCAGACAGCCATCGGCGGCATGAATAAGGTATACCGCATCCCATTCGCATCCTTTTGCTGAGTGAATAGTCGAGAGTATCAGGTAATCTTCATCACGGAGAGGCGGACCGGCAAGATCGCTTGTAGAGATCGGCGGATCCAAAACCAGATCAGACAAAAACTGTGTTCTGGAACGGCTGTTTCCGGAGAGCTCAACAAGATGCTCTATGTCACTTTGCCTTGGAGATGAGTTCTCGTAATTGTCTTCAAGAAGCGGTTTGTAAAATGTGCGTATTCTGTCAAGCTGACTTGAGAGGTCAAGTTCATTTTTAAGCAGGTCGACAAGCATTTTTCTGAGTTTCAGCAGCTCTAGTTGAACGGCCTTGGGGACCGGTGCGCTCCCCAGAGAATCAGGGTTGAAACTGTTGAGTTTCAGGTGTTCAAATATTGAGGATGCAGTGGCGGGTCCAACTCCATCGAAAAGCTGCAGAATCCTGAACCAGGCCATTTCATCGCGCTGGTTCTCAAGAATCCGTATCAGTGCTACAAAATCCTTTATGTGCGCTGCTTCCAGAAATTTCAGACCACCGTATTTGTGAAAAGGGATCTCTTTTTTTATCAGAGCAAGTTCAAGTGATGCAGAATGAGAGCCAGCCCTGAACAGCACCGCTTGTTTACGCAGCGGGATACCCTGTTCATAATGCATAAGGACCCGCTCTATCACCATGTCCGCTTCCTGAAGCTCATCTTTGCAAGTAATAATCTGCGGCCGTTCGCCTCCCTGGCGGGTTGAAAAGAGATTTTTGGAGAAACGCTCTTTTGCCTGTGAAATCAGTACGTTCGTTGTCTCAAGAACCGGGGGGCAGGAGCGGTAATTCTGTTCGAGAGTAACAACTGATGTTCCTGGGAAAAGCTTCGGAAAATCGAGCATGTTTCTCACAGTCGCAGCTCTGAAGCTGTAAATGCTCTGGGCATCATCACCTACAGCCATTATGTTTTTGATGCTGCTGCGCATTCTGACAAGAATATCAGACTGGAGTTTGTTTGTGTCCTGGAACTCATCCACCAGGATGTGGTCGAAGCGTCCGGAGATCTGCTCTGCAGCTTTGGGGTCCTCAAGCAAATAGTACCAGTAAAGAAGAAGATCGTCGTAATCGAGAGTGTTTCGTTTCTGCTTGAGAGCAGTATATTCTTTGAAGATGGTTTTAAGTTCTTCTTTCCACTTGACACACCAGGGATATAGTTTTTTGAGTATCGCCTCAAGTTCCTCTCCGGAGTTCATTCTGCGGGAATAAATGGAAAGCAGGGTTCCTTTTCTGGGGAATCGCCCCTTTTTCTGCGCATCGGTCACCTTCTGCCTGATAACATCAAGCATATCTTCTGCATCGGACTGATCCAGGATTGTGAAATCGTTTGGAATGCCTGAAGCCTGGCTGTAAACCCTCAGAAGCCGGTTTGCCACAGCATGGAAAGTTCCGCTCCAGACCCTTGCCAGGGCTGCCTGATCATCAATTGCCGATGATGCCCTGTCAAGCATCTCCCTGGCGGCGCGCCTGGTGAAGGTAAGAAGGAGAGTTCTGTCGGGGTTCACACCCTGTGAAATGAGCCATGCTACACGGTAGGCAAGTGTCCGTGTTTTACCGCTTCCGGCCCCCGCCACTACCAGTACCGGTCCGTCACCGTGAGTTACGGCGGCAAGCTGCTGAGGATTCAGGTCTTTAAGCCAGTCACGGTTTTTCATAAAAGTATAGTTCCCGGGGTTCAGTTTTCAGGGGTTATAGCCTGGTTTCTGTGTAAATCCATCAATAATTACTGAAACTGCTCAAACAAAAATATAACATGTATCCAGTATGATTGTCTCTGGCTTATGCTGGGGCTGATTAAAACAGATTACGCACCGGTTTGCTGCTCATTGTCCCGAGCGCTGCCTCAGTGCCTCATAGAGGAAAACCGCGCTGGATGAAGCCACATTCAGTGAATCTATCCCCTGTGACATCGGGATCTGCACCTCCATATCGCACTGATTCAGTACTGCATCAGAAATCCCGACCCCCTCATTTCCAAAGACAATGCAGAGGCTTCTGCACAGATCCGCATTCTGCAACGGAACGCTCTCTTCTCTGGGATGGGCGGCTATGATACAGAAGTCGTGTTCTTCTCTTAGATATTTCAACTGAGCGGGTAAATCGGATGCGTATACGACCGGAAGTTTGAAAATTGCACCCATGGAGTTGCGAACTGCCCTGCGCAGATACGGGTCAGTTGACTCGGGACCGATAAGGAGGGCCTGGGCTCCGTAAGCCGCACAGTTTCTCACTATGACGCCGGTATTTTCCGCACTCTCAAGTCTGTCCAGGGCTACAAAGAGTCGGGGTGGGGCAGTTTCAAGTGCAACTGATCGCAAAGAGACATTTTCAGGAACAATTCCAGCCGCCATTATGCCCTGATGATATCTGAAACCCACGATCTCTTTCAGCAGTTGTGCGGAGGCAAGGAAAACATCTATACTTTCACTTCTCTGTTCCAGAGTAGACCTGAAAAGGTCCAGTTGGGAATTTGTCAACAGAACAGAAACTGCAGTCAGGCTGCTCTCAAGAAAACGGTTGACCACTTTGTCCCCTTCGGCAATAAATACTCCCTGCTGCCTGTGTGTCAGCGGTTTTTTAAGTGTTCTATAAAGGAGAATATCGGGATCATCAGGCGAACAGATGTCTTTAATACTGGAAATCAAAAGGTGTCCCCCCTGGAGGTTTTTATTCCAGGAAAATACCTCCTGGTCTCCAAAATAACTCTTTAAATAAAAAAACATGGGTTGTATAATTAGGAATGTGACAATAAAATGACATATAAGAAAGGTGCACAGTGGTTCGCTACAGTATTGATGAATTGACTGAGGATATGGTTCTGGGGGAATCGATTTTTCTGCCTACGGGTGAATTGCTTCTCGCATCCGGATTTAAAATCAAGGAACGTTACAAAGATAGGCTCAAAGAACTTGGCTACAGCAGTATCCTTGTGGAAGTAGAGGGTACAGAGGAGGCCAAACCGGAAACAATCGTTTCTGAAGAAGTGCAGCGTAAAATGTATGTGGAGATCGAGGCTGCATCAAAAAACCTCAGCAACTCTGTAAAAGAAATCCACAAATACAGCACCGAAGAGATAAAGAATATTCTGCATGAAAACCGTGCGCACCTCAATAAGTTTATTCTGAATACCGGAATGACAAAAACGCTTCATGACTTCATAGATGAAATCATGAGCCAGTCGTCAATTGTTCTCAATCTTTCAGCATTAAAGAAAGCAAAACCCGGATTTCTTTCTCATGCCCTTAATGTGACAATCACCTCATTGTGCATCGGAAAGAAATACAGATTTTCCTATGAAGAACTCAGACAGCTTGGCATAGGGGCTCTGAACTATGACATGGGCCTTGTGGCGCTTCCCGGGGAACTTCACGAGAAAAAACATTTTGAGTACAGTCCCGAAGAGATCAAGATTTACAAGCAGCACACGGTTATAGGTTTTCTGATGTTGACTCAGAACCAGGCGATCCCCGCAACAAGCTCTTCTGTTGCTCTCCAGCACCACGAGAAGGAGAACGGAAGCGGGTATCCGCAGGGACTTTCGGGGGATAACCGTCCGCCTCTGAAAGATTTCTCACGTAAAAATCTGATCAACAGGTTTGCTCAGATAGTTGCTGTTGCAAATACTTACGATTCGTTTATCTCGGGTCGTTCGCAGGAGATGATTGATCCGATTTCTGCCAAGGATGCAATAAAGGAGATTATAAAGAAGAGCGGAACAGATCTTAATTCTGATATAGTAAGGACACTCTGCACGATGGTGCCGCTTTACCCTGTCGGGGCACGGATCAGAATCACAAGATCCCCGTTATCACAAGTTGATGGCTATGTAGGGGTTGTTGCAAAAGACAATCCGGAAAATCTCGAGAATCCTCAAATAATCCTTTATGAGACCAGAAATCATCAGAAAATCAAACCGATTCTTCTGGATCTCTCAAAGCACAGCGGATACGGGGTGGAGCTGCTGGTTTAAAGCCGCTGCGCTGCGTTCCGCCAGCCTGATTCAGCTTATCTGGAAAATCAATCTGAAGCAGATTCCTGAGATCATGAAGATAAGCAGAGAAATGAAACCATAAATCAGGTAATCCTTTTGCCCGGCAACACGGCGCTTGGATAAGTCACTGCTGTTTTTAAATGAGGTACGGTTGATGTGCCATCTGCAGAGCGCGTATGCACTTACCGGGAAGAATAAGCCATAAACAGACCAGAGCAACTGCCTTATTAAGTCCATGTCCCAGTAGAGCTCAGAAATAAGTATGTTGGCCAGGAAAAGAAAAATCGAAAATCCGACCAGAGGATAAAACACCTTTAGAGAACAGAGGTAATCTCTGTAGTAGATTTCACTTCTGCTTTTTGCCCTGCTGAATTCTGCTGTGTCAATAGCTTCGGATTTCCCCTGCTGCATGAGTCCCGATTCAAGTAACTCCAGAAACGAGCTGTTCTTTTCGAGGAAGAGAGGTATCCTGACAGGTGAATTATCGGAGTTGATTTTCAGGATTTCTCTTCCGGGGAAGATGTTTAATATTCTCACACTCCGGATTTCAGAAAAACGCACTGTCACCATGCGGTATGGGCTCTTTATGATTATCCTGTCATTGGTTAGGATGTACTCTATTCTGTGAAGCTCCCTTTTTATCATGGACATAAACAACAGGATTATTACAGTTGTTGCGTTTATGTAAATTGCCGCTTTTACTGTTGAGTCCAGAAAGACACCATAAGAAGCAAAGGAAAGGGCTGCCGGAATCCAGGACAGGACAATGATACCTGACACAAAAACCGCAGCAGCTGTTTCTAAAACTATAAATCTTTTCTGGAGCCTGAAAGTTCTGCGGGTATCTGAAGTCACTTTGACATCTTCTCTCTGTTTTTGATTAAACGGACATTTTCCAGCCCGGTCACAGCTCCGGGATTTCCCCTGTCTCTGGCGAGAGTGTAATAGACTGCCGCCTGATCGTAAAGCTGCTGCCTGAAAGAGAGATTGCCTGCAAGCAGTGCAAGCTCGGCGAATTCCGGGAAAAGCTGCAGTCCTCTTTTTGCCTCTTCGAGTGCAACCATATCATTACCGCTTTTCTCAAGAAGAAGCACGATTCTGTACATCATCCAGCTGTTACTGCTCTCTTTTTCAAAAGATAATTTAAGGTAGTAAAGTGCTTTATCAAGATCCCCTTTTGATTCGTAAAGCTCAGCAAGGAAAATGTTTACCTTCTGCTCGTTATTTCCCCAGTCAGGGTAGATGGAGAGCCATTTTATCGCTTCATCGATATCGTTGAGTTCACGGTAAATTTCCGCAATGGAAAGGTATGCATCTTCATTTTGAGGGTTCAGTACTGTAATTTTCTCAAAAGTCGTCACAGCTTCAGGATAGGCTTTCAGTCTCCGGTAGCATGCGGCAAGCACAAGGAGTGCTTTTTCGTGGTCGGGTGTGATCTGCAGAGCACGGTTTAGAGCTGCAATGCACTCTCCGAAATCCTCAAGAGTATAATAGGCAATAGCAAGATTCAGGTGCCCCCTGAAGAAATCAGGCGCATGAGTGAGCATCGATTTGTAGTAAATGATGCTCTGAGGGAGGCTGTCAAGCTGGAAATAGGCATTAGCCAGATTAAAATTGCAGATCGCCGGGTTCTCACCTTCCCCTGCAGCCTTTTTGTAAAGGGGAATCGCTTCTTTATATTTCTGTTGGTTATAAAACTGGTTGGCCTTGTCGAGATTGGTTCCAAATACTGCTTTTGAGAGCAGAATCAGGGCTAAAATAAGGCATGGGGCTCTGTTTAAACGTAGATAAACCATCAGAAATTGTCTTTTTGCTCATAAACTGGCTTTTTTAGGAAATTACATTCTGCTATCACAACTATCCCATGTTTTCAGGGTTGTTTTTAGTGATATAACCCGTAGCTTATAATTCGTAATTTGTAATTATTCATATTCCCTTTCCTCCCTCTCCAAATCGTATTTTTCAGAAACTATATGTTCATATTATATAAGGTAATAATGAGAGGAGTTCTTCATGGCCAGAAAAAGCAATGTCGATGAAGAGTCCAGTAGCAGAAATGCAGCACTGGAGCAGGCAGTCAGTCAGATAGAAAAACAGCATGGAAAAGGCTCAATCATGCGTCTGGGGACCGCAAGTCTTCAGAATGATCTCCCTGTAATTTCTTCCGGATCGCTTTCTTTAGACCTGGCACTGGGAGTCGGTGGCTTTCCCAAAGGAAGAATCATTGAGATTTACGGCCCTGAATCATCCGGAAAAACCACTCTGGCTCTTCAGACCATAGCAAACGCCCAGAAACAAGGTGGAATAGCGGTGCTTGTTGATGCAGAGTATGCCTTTGATGCGGCTTATGCAAAGGCGCTGGGTGTGGATATCGATAATCTCCTGGTTTCTCAGCCGGACACCGGTGAACAGGCCCTGGAGATCGTGGATACGCTTGTGAGAAGCGGTGCTATCGATATCATTGTGGTCGACAGCGTTGCGGCTCTGGTTCCGGCAGCTGAAATAGAGGGTGACATGGGTGACAGCCACATGGGCCTTCAGGCCAGG
>JAAYYB010000128.1 GCA_012515615.1 Fibrobacter sp. | reverse complement strand
GGTTTTGTTACTTTCTTACAAAACCAAAAAGCGCCCTTTGAAACTCCTGGCTTGCGACTTGCGACTTGCAACTTGTGACTTTCCCTTACATGCTTGAATTCCTCCAGGCTACAATCCGTTTTAATCTACCACCAGTTCGCCAGTGCGGCCGCAAAGGCGTTTAAAAATGTGAAGTCCATACCTGCCTTCACAACTGGTGGACAACAAGGGGAGATAGCGCAAGACTGGCCTCTTCGAGGGGCACCCTCTTCCAAAAAGTCTTTATCTTTAATTCTTGCTCATACTTGTATTGGGGACACCCTCTTCCAGAAAAACATTATTAAAGGTAAAGCGTTTACTCTCTGCTGTGCCATGCTGTGGCATAAGGGTTGCATAAAAGAAAAGGAGAGACGGTGATTTGAGCAACTGTTCCTTAGGAGGAGAAAATGGCTAAAGAGACCACCGATGCCAATTTTAAAAGGGATGTAATCGAATCCGATATTCCTGTGATGGTGGATTTCTGGGCACCCTGGTGCGGACCCTGCAGGATGGTGGGTCCTGTTATCGACCGCATCAGTGAGAAGATGGCTGGAAAGGTGAGTGTTTTTAAGATCAATGTGGATGAGAACCCGGTGACATCCAGACAATATGGAATTACAGGAATACCTACGGTTATTATCTTCAAAAACGGACAGATTGACCGTGAGTTTGTCGGGGTTCAGCCTGAGCAGGTTTATTTGAGTGCTCTGGCTGCCTGAGAGTCATGTAAGAAGAGAATTACTCTATCAGACGTTCTCTGCAAACGGTATCTCTTCATGCAGAAAATACCACTGTTCGCAGGCTCTCTTTACCATCGTCTCCAGATGATGGTACATGCTCTGAAGCATGGCACCGCTGTTATCGGGAAGCTTCAAAAGTTCCAGCCTGTACCTGTCGTCTCCTTCACGAATCATAAAAGCCGTGAAGGCATCCACCGGAGCATTAACAAAAGTTAATAACTTGTCAAGGCCGGATCCCCCGAGAACTGTTTTGCGGAAAAGAGAAACAGGCTTGGAATATGGTGTCTCTTCATCAAATACTGAAATCAGCACCTCTTTGCGTCTGAGTGCCGCTGCCATGTCAAGGGCGGCTGATGTTCCGGGTTTGCCGATTTCAATAAATCTTATCTGTGAAAATAACCCGCTCTCCTCCATCGCCTTTGACTGCTTTTCAGCCATTCTGGAAAACTGCTCTGTTGTAAATCGAAGCGCAGCGTTGAGCCGGAATCCGTGAGCTGAAAGAGATGGGCTGAGCAACTCTACTGCGCCAAAATGCGCCACAGAAAGAAGCATCCCCCTGCCACTGTCTACTGAGAGACGCAGTGTTTTGACTGCTTCCTCACAATCAACACTGCTTTTCAGGAAAGAATGGTACTTTTCTACACTTCCGCACAACGGAAGAAGTTTTTCATAGTAGTGGAGAATGATGTTGGTTTTGATCTTCTCCAGAAGCTCTGGAGTAAAGGGGATATCAAGCTTGCGCAGGTTATCTGTAATCAGATCCGCCTCATGCGGATTTTCGCTGTACCACTGATTTCCTCTATGGAGCACCTGGGCCCTGAGTTCAGCTGTTGTTTTCTCTTTTATATTTTCCAGCAGCTCAGGAGATTGGATATATTTGCTGAGACTCATGACTGTACCGTTTCATTTATGGATCTGGAAACCGATTCACTGAGAGAAAAAGACCTCAGTGTGTCTCCATGTTTTTTGTCATCGTAAAACCCTTTCCACAAGTAATAGAACCCGTCCATAAGCTCTTTTTCGGTAAAATTCTTCGGCTTAAAGGCGATGTTTCCGTGGTTCCAGCGGGAATAATCCCTGTGAAGAATCCTGCCTTCCGCTTCAAGCTGCTTTCCGAACGGAGTACCGGGGAAAGGTGTAATGATATAGAATTCAGCCAGATCGATCTTACTTTCATAGGCAAATTTGAGTATAGTATCGAATACCCGTGAATCCTGGTTGTCGAATCCAACGCCGAATGATGCAAAGAAGTGAATTCCGGCATCCTCAATCATCCTGACCAGATCGATACCCTTCTGCCACTCTTCTTTTGTACACTCCGGGCTCATGAGCTGTGAGGAAACCCGGTCGAAACCAAAGATCGTATAAATCGAGCCGGCTCCTCCCCGGCGAAGTTTACGGTAGAACTCCGGATCCGGGGGCATCATCATGGTTGAGGCCAGAAAGATATTTACATCAAGCTCTTTAGTCTGCTCCATCAGCTTGAGCAGAAACATGGAATATTTTTTTCCGGGAAGCATTACAGTGTCATCGGTAATATAAAATTCTTTATAGGGCATCCCTTTTATGTCTTCGATGATATTCTGAACCGGACGAAGCCTTACGGAGGTTCCCTCTTTTCCCGGAATAGGGCATCCGCCGCACTGCACGGGGCATCCACGGGTGGTCAGTACTAAATGCGCTTCCCACTTGTAAACATCACGCGGGAAAATATCCCGTTTGGGAATGGGAAATTTATCGAGTGAATAGGGTTGAGTATGAGTGTAGAATTTTTTCAGGTTTCCATTTGCGCAATCTTCAAGAATTTCATTCCAGACTGGTTCCACCTCTCCGATACACACCGAATCCGCATGCCGTATCGCTTCATCGGGAATTGCGGTAGGGTGTATACCACCCAGAATGACGGTCTTTTTTCTTTTCCTGAATTCATCAGCAATCTCATAAGCACGTGTTGCTTGCGGAGTAAAACAACTGATTGCCACCAGATCGACATCTTCGTCGTAATTAATTTCCTGATGAATGTTATCATCTGTAAGATTCAACTGGATTTCAGGCGGCGTAAGAGATGCAATGATCGGTATCGCAAGAGACGGGGGCATAGTGTAATTGCCGACCAGATATTTTTTAAGGTGGGAATCAAGTTGAGGATGTCCCTCCAGAAATTTCCTGAAATGAGGATAAATGCATCGTATCTTAAGGTCGCTTACCAGTTTTGCCATAGCAATCCTTGATGTATAGTTCCCGTATCTGACTCAATTTGCTCCTCTCATCACCTGAAAGGGCATTTATAAATGTTAGCTCTTGAGCTGGAGCCGATCACTAAAAATAGTTATGAAAACGGGAAATTGCGAGTTCCATGTTGCAAGATGGGACTTTTGAAGGGTTGATTTATTTGAGGTGTCTTTTATTTGATGCTCTCCGGGGTCGCTGCAGTGATCTTTCCGCAGGCGATTTTCTGCCCTGCGGGTCCGGTTTGATAATTGTCGGGGCCCGAAAATATGACTAAAATGTGGTTGAGTACCGAAAAACTGGATCCGGGAACAGCATCAAGACATGGTGCTGATATCTCTATTTGAGCTTTGCCGTCACCGTTTGCGGTAATGTTTGGAAGAATCCCTGCCCTGTGCTGGCTTGGAGAAAGCCATGGGGGACCATGTTTGCCCGCATTGCCCGGATCAAAATCACTTAGACTGTCTGTTGAATCACAAGTCCCGTTCATAATATGGAGCGCATAGGAGCTGTCAGGGAGTAAACCCGCTATCTCCCCGGAGATGACCATCCCCCTCTCTTCAACCAGGTTAAAGAAAAGAGTTCCCTTGATGGTATTTGGAAGGAATCCGCTTATATCGGCTTTAGCCAGAGCTTCTTCCTGAGACGAACCGCTGTTTCCATTACGGCGCTGCAGAACATTGCACTGAAACTGCATAAGAATGGATAGAAATATTAGAGATATCAGAAAAAATTTCTGGTGTTTCATTTCTGCCTCAGGGGTTAAATGGAAATTATCTGGTTGTTTTTATTGCAAAACCAATGCCTCATATTTTTTCTGGGAGGTAGAGTTTTTTGCCTGATTAAAGATATTTGGAAGAGGGCGCCCCCAATACAAGTAGTAATTACTAATCAAGATCTTTTGGAAGAGGGTGCCCCCTCTTTCGCTCCAGCCCGTCGAAGACGCCGGTCTTGCGCTATCACCCCTTGTTGTCCACCAGTTGTGAAGGCAGGTATGGGTATCACATTTGCAAACGACATTGCAGCCGCACAGACGAACTGGTGGTAGATTAAAATTATTATAGTCTGGAAGAATTCAAGCATGTAGGCAAAGTCACAAGTCGCAAGTAGCAAGTCAGGAGTTTCAAAGGGCGCTTTTTGGTTTTGTAAGAAAGTGACAAAACCGCGGCAGGTCTCCCTGTTTTATTAATAAGAATAACAATGTTACCAGTCCAAATGCCCGTTTGCAAAGCCCCTCTCCAGCGCTCCAGCTGGAGAGGGGTGCCGACAGGCGGGGTGAGGCAGCGTCTTTATCTTAAAGGCTACAATAAATTTTAATCTACCACCAGTTCGCCAGTGCGCTGCAAAGACGTTTGCAAATGTGATGAATTTACCTGCCTTTGCAACTGGTGGACAACACAGGGGGATAGCGCAAGACCGGCGTCTTTGACGGGCTGGAGCGCAAGGGGGGCGCCCCCTTCCAAGCTCTTAAATCTGGATTCCAAGAATAGCAAAGTAGAAAAATCGGAGAGCATAAAAGAGCCGTTAAAGAAATTTGTGCTGAATTGTTTTAATAAATACCCCTGGGTGGCCGTAGTTGCTTTAGCAGAAATGAACATCTATATTAATGCATCGATCAAAACTGATCCGATTAATAAGGAGAAAAAGTAAAAGATGAACGGACTAAAAACTACGGCCCTGCTTGGAGCCCTGACTGGTATTCTGGTTCTTTTCGGAAACTATTTAGGGGGGGGGCAGGGGGCAACAATAGCCCTGTTGGTTGCCGGGGTCATGAATTTTGGTTCCTGGTGGTTCTCGGATAAAATTGTTCTGTCCATGTATAAAGCGCAAAAGGTAGAGAAGGCTGATGCGCCCGTTCTATACAATATTGTTGAGCGGCTCACACAACGTGCCCGCATGCCGATGCCTAAAGTTTATATAATTAATAGTGAATCTCCCAATGCATTTGCCACCGGAAGAAGCCCTGATCACGCCTCCGTTGCGGCTACTGTTGGAATACTGAGACTTCTGAGCGAGGATGAGCTTGAAGGTGTTATGGCTCATGAGCTCGCTCATGTACAGAATCGTGATACTCTTACTGGTACGATTGCTGCTACCATTGCAGGGGCTATAACCTGGGTTGCCAACATGGTGAAGTGGGGGGCGATGTTTGGCGGGGGCAGAAGTGATGATAATGATCGAGGCGGGGCTATAGGTATGCTCTTTATGGCCATTCTGGCACCGATCGCAGCGTCACTTATCCAACTGGCGATCTCCAGGTCAAGGGAATATGTGGCCGACGAATCGGGGGCGCAGATATGCGGTAAACCACTTGCACTGGCTAACGCCCTTTCAAAACTGCAAAACGGTGCCAAGGTGCTTCCGATGAACGGAGGGAACCCCTCAACCGCGCATCTCTTCATTGTTAATCCGTTCCGCGGCGGCCTGGCATCCCTCTTCAGCACACATCCTCCGATGGAGGAACGTATCAGGAGGCTTGAAGCGCTGGCAAGACGCAGTTGAGGGCTATAAGGCAGTTGACAGAATCTTTTACTTTCGACCTGAGACTTTCGACTTGTGACTTGGAGAGACGTCCCGCCGGACGTCTCTACCAGGATGTGACTTGTGAACTGCCAAGGATCTCTCTCAGACGCAGGCAGTTTTTAACCGCAAATCCCCCTATATCATTATTAAAATCGCCGTACACTGATTTTCCATCCCCGGTCTGTTCTCTGATCCAGGCAGCCCAATCATGCAACAGCTCCTCCGGGTAATCTCCTCCGTAAACAGAGGCGTAACCATGGAACCTTATGTATATGGTATCAGATGTGATTATCCTCTCAGTAGCCAGGCCTGACATGTCATGAATGCAGAAAATATGACCATATTCTTTTAAAAGCGCATAGGTTTCCGGGTTATACCATGTAGTGTTGCGGAATTCAAATGCGAGTTTTGATTTCCGCGGGAGTTTCCCCAGAAATTCATCAAGCCTTTCGATATCGATTTTCATCGAGGGTGGAAGCTGGACAAGGAATGCAACAATTTTATGCTGCAGTGGCTCAAAAACGGAAAAAAACCACTCAAGCTCCCGGTCACAGTTTTTCAGCCTTCGAACATGTGTTACCAGCCGTGACATCTTTACCGCGAAGCGGAAATATTCCGGTGAACGGCTTTCCCAGCCCCGAACCGCTTTTATGGTGGGAATACGGTAGAATGATGCATTCAGTTCAACGGTATCAAATATGCTGCTGAAGTATTCAAACCATCTCTTTTTTGGCATCGAATCGGGGTAGAAGATTCCCTTCCAGTGGTCGTATGTCCATCCGGATGTGCCTAGTAGAACCATGGGGGAAAGAGAAGGCAAGGAGGATGCCAGGTTTGGCGTTTGGCGTTCAGGGGTTCAGGGGTTCAGGGGGCCACATGGCCCATGTGGTATAGAGGTTCATTCTTGGCGAACGCTGAACCCTGAACGCTGAACCTCTGAACTACTACTTACGCTGATGTAATAGCAACCTGAATCAGCTCTATTCCAGCCTGGCGGCTGACGGTCAGGATTTTTTCATCACGGTAAAATTCAAGGTATAAAATTCTCTTGATTCCGCTGTTCGCGATCAGTTTGAAACAGTTCCAGCAGGGGGAGGCCGTGACATATATATCGGCGCCGTTGATTGCGGTGCCGTTTTTTGCCGCCTGGATTATTGCATTTGCCTCTGCATGCACAGTAGCAATGCAATGGTCGTTTTCCATCATGTGCCCGACATCATCGCAGTGCGGCATTCCCCGGATACTCCCGTTGTAGCCGGTTGAGAGGATCGTTTTATCTCTGACGATCACTGCGCCGACATGTTTGCGGCTGCAGGTAGAACGGGTTGCTGCCTGGATGGCAATGTTCATGAAGTATTCGTCCCAGGACACCCTTTTACCGGGCTGATCCTGAACAACTTGCGGCTGCAGTTCTTTTGTGGTCAAAGTGATCTCCTGTCTGGACTACAAATCCATTTGTTCGATTCGTTTCTGATGCCGTCCGCCCTCAAACCCCCCATTGAGCCAGGCATCGATAATCTGCTCAACCATGGGCTGAGTAGTAGTGCGTCCGCCCAGAACAAGAACGTTGGAATCATTATGTAATCTTGACATCCGGGCCATATCCGGTGATGTGCAGAGAGCCGCCCTTACTCCTTTAACCCTGTTTGCGGCAATCGATGCTCCGATACCGCTTCCACAGAGTAGAATTCCTCTTTTGAATTCCCCGCCGGCTACTGCTTTTGCAACTCTGAATGCAAATTCCGGGTAGTCATCAGAGAGGTCCAGACTTACTGCCCCGGCATCCTCAAAAGGCACACCTTTTTTAACGAGGTATTGCTTCACATACTCTTTCATCTCAAACCCGGCATGATCGCTTCCGACCACAATCGGCAAAACCTGTTCACTCATACCTGCTCCACCATAAGCGTTTGAAAGATTACCGGCTACCAACCGTTGCCTCCGGAAAAATAGCGGCGATTAGAACATAGAAAATACAAAAGGCCATCTGTTCAGAAAACCTTTGTCTGCTCCGGATTTTTATTACGATCCAATCGCGGTAATTGTGTCCGGGCAGTGAAGGATAATTAACAACAAACATCCCCGTAATCATTTGACCTAAAAATCGCAGTTGGATGAGGCAAAAAATCGTAATCTTTTGAGCACTAAGGCTTGAAGGCATTGCCTGATCGTATCACCTTGCCGATAAGACCTGCAATGCCTTCAAACCTTATCATATCAACATCTTACGGTTTTTTGTTCTTCCCAATTGCGACTTTCAGGTTTAACACCTGACCATTATACCTGTTTTCACAGTTATAGTATGTATATTTCAAAAAGAATTGTAACATTTTTCATTATGAAGTATCTAATCAGTTGAGAACATATGGAAGAAATTGACGATATCACAAAGCTTAGAGCTGTTAAAGGTGATAAGAATGCATTTAAGGCCCTGTATGATTTCTATTCGCCTTTTGTCTGGCGGGTTGTGATGCGAATGACTGGAGACAGGAACATGGCCACGGAGCTGCTTCAGGAGACATTTGTCAATGTTCACAAGTCTCTGCGCAAGTTCAATGCAGAGTCGGCTCTTTCAACATGGATATACCGCATCGCATACAATGCGGTGCTGGCTTCCACAAACAGGCGCAATCGCTTCCGGTCCCATCTGGCCTACAATGATGACGTTTATATGGGCAGGGAAACGGACAGCTATGAGATGAAGGATATGGTGGAGAAAGTTCTCTCTACCCTTTCTGTAGAAGACAAATTTCTTCTGGTGGCCAGGGAGGTTGACGGTTTGAGTTATGAGGAGATCGAGTCTGTAACAGGGAGCTCTGCCGGTACATTAAGAACCAGACTGCACCGTCTCAAAGAGAGTATAAGGAAGAGATTTGAGGATGAGCCTGAAATCAAGGAGGCTGTATGAATCGTGAAGACCTCTTTTATGAGGAACTGTCACAAGTTCCGGAGATGCCCTCCGGAGTATATGAAAAAGTTGCCAGAAGAGCGGCTTTACATACCTCAGTAAGGAACAGCCTTTTAGCTCTGGCCGCTTCACTGATAATGGCGCTTGGATTCTTTGGCCTTATAGATAAGAGAACTCAAGATGTCGCCTTGCAACCAGAGGTCGCCGATGAGCTGCAGATTATCAGCGACTATCTTAACGGTGATGATCTTGAACAGGAGTTTGAAAACTATGCATTTATCGGCGGATTTTAACCGGCGATAATTTTTTGAAAGGAGTTTCTTATGAAAAAAGTGGCCTTGTTTCTCTCCGTACTGACAATTTCACTTACAACCGCGTTCTCGCAGCCCGCAGAGTCTTCCCGGAAATGTTCGAATCACATGTTTGGGGAGCTTGGGCTTACTGCAGAGCAGAAAGAAAAACTGAATGGACTTCACAGTGAGATGGGTGCCGCCCGAAAGAAAAACTTCGAGGCTGTACGAACGATTAGAGAAAAAACCAAAGAAGAACTTCTAAAAGAAGAACCTTCAAAAAGCACTCTTGATTCCTATGCCGGAGAACTTGGTAATCTGCATAAAGAGATCTCGATTGCTCGTCATGACCATTTACTGAAAGTAAAACAGATCCTGACAGCAGAACAGTTTTCCAAAATTGTTAATAAAGAGTGGCGCGGAGGGCAGAAGCCTTTTAATCATGGTAAAGCAGGCAAATGTCCGAAATCCAAAGACGGAAAATGTAAGATGCGTCAGGAAATGTGACAAACAGCTTCTTTAAACAAAAAAGCCGGAGATCTAATCCGGCTTTTTTTGTTTGTGTGCTTTCAGGATGAGGCAAAAAATAATAATCGTAAAATTTAATCGTTATCGCAGGGTACTCTAAAGCAACCGTGAGATGCTGTTGAGCTTTCCGGAATCGGATCAGTTAACCACGAAACACACGAAATACACGAAAGAGGATGGAAGCCCGACAAAGCAATCAGGTATCACGAATGTTGTAATTCGTAATTTATTATTCACAATTCACAATTCTACTTACCATTCCCTCGTTTAACCGCGATTTTCATCTGTTTAAAATAAGGCTTCCCGTCAGACTGTTTCCCCTGGATATCAACGAGGTAGACCCCTGCGCCCACAGTCCGGCCTTTATCATTTGTCCCGTTCCAGACAATCCCGAATGTACGGGATGTCCTGGCCCGAAGGACTTTAAGGTCCTTACGGCCAGATCTGGACGATGCCACGAGGTTCCCTACAGCATCGTAGATATTAACATGAGCATACGAGGCCTTCGGGTTTTGTGCCTCAGAGGGATTCAGCGGAACAAGCGGCCTTGGTGACTCTGCCCCAATGAGTATACCGTAAGGATTTTTGGTGTAGGGCTGCAGCACATTTTCATAGTACTGATACACTTTACCTCCACCGCCTCCTATGCCGGGCAGTAAACTCTTTCCGGGAATAAAGGGATTTGGCCAGGCGGTGGCCGCAGAATTGCCGGTACTACCCACACTTATTGTGTCGGGAACCAGGCCCTGTTCGTAGGCGATTATTATCGTCTCTTCCCCGATTCCCCCCTCTTGTTTCTGTACGATAGTGCTCTTGCCTTGATAGACAGTAACATCAGCTATCAGCGGATCTCCGCTCCTCCAATTGGCAAAATCGGCGTAGCGCACGAAGTTCCCGAATCGGTCCCTGACGACTGCGTAAATTTTACTCTTTTCATCGTTTTTCCCGAAAATCAATTCGTCGAAATCATCATTACCGGTATAGTTCTTCACCACTGAGTCGGCTTGAATATCTATATGATGTGCGACATCGGCACCCACAGTAAGGACAACTCTTTCCTGTGATGGCGGGCGGGCAAGATTATCGGGGTCGGCAAAGTATGCGCTCAGGGTCAGCTGCCCGGCACGGGTGGGCATGATAGATGTAGATGCGCCGATCTCAGGTGAAGGGGTGGTCCCCGTGTTTACTTCTACTATGCTCCACTTTAAATACCGGCCATATCCATTCATTAAGGTTCCAGAGGTGTCGAAAAGATGACCGTAAATGGTGTAAACCTGACCGGCAGTGACAACATCTTTACCATTCAGTGGCGTAAGAAGGGTCGGGTCACCCGGTTGATTATAGAGCTTCAGAGTGTAGGGCGGGGGCAGAGGACCTGATCCTACATACAGCGTTATCGATGCCACAGATTCCCTGGTCGGGTTAGCCGTATCAGTAAAGCGGGCAGTGAGACGGTATGTCCCGGGCCGTGTGGGGGTGACAGATGTGCCTGAACCTCTGGTTGCACCAAGCCCGTCTGCCGGAGAAAGTTCCCATCTTATAAGGCTGTCGTATTCCGGCCGCCATGTTCCAGTGCTGTCAAAGATATGCCCGTAAAGAGAGTAGGTCTGGCCCATACGTACAGAATCTTGAGAGCCAAGCGGCTGATTGTTCCCTGCATCAGGTACTCCGGGATGTCTGTAGAGGCGCAGGTTTGAGGGTGCGAAAATGACATTTGTCGTAATCCAGATGTGTGATTCCGCGGAGTGCCTTTCAGCATAGAATACATCGAGAGAGTACGAGCTTCCGTTTGCCAGTCCGGATATGTTGTCAAGGCTTATAAATCCGTCAACTGCTTCATGTATCCCTCCAAGATCCATCTGCAGTTTGTTATCTACAAACACCCACACGTCATCATCCCCCCGGAATTTAAAGGTCAGGCCGGGCTGCTTTACGAAACTGCAGTGCAGTTCCATTGTAAAGGCATAGTTGTGATTTACATCGTTGTGCTGATCAGGGTTTCCAAGCTCGTGGTTCCACTCGTTTCCGAAGCCTCTTTTGTCAAGTGGAAAAAAAGAGTCGTTGCGGTATTCATATTGCCCGCCACCGATATGTGTGAAGGGGAGAGAATCGTGAATAACCTTGTTTATAAAAGATGTATCATGTGTTGCGGTTTCCATTCCCATGTAACTCACAGACTGCTGGAATTCCTTTTGCCAGTTATCACCGCCACGGAAAACCTCTCCCGGCTTACCCCTGGGATCGTAGAGAGGATAGGTCTTGTCACCGGCTTTCCAGGGTTTAAACCAGTTTGCTATCCCGTAATTTAGGTAAGGAACAGGTCCAAGCACCGGCTTGCCATCCGCACCAAGCTTCGATGCAACCATCCCGGTACGTGTTCCACCCTGGTGGCGCTGCTCAAATTCGGGGTTTGACCGGTCTGAATGAAAATCATAAAACGTGACCGGCACATAGATCACTGACGGATATTGCTGAGAATTGACTGCTCCTGAGGCAAGAAGAACCAAAAACAGTAATCTGCGGACCATAGCCGTCTTTTCCATCATTATCCCCTGAAATCGATTTGAGATGATAATTATTCTACAGCTAAAAGAAGTAATACAATGTATATGCTGCAACTTTCAGTTTAGTGTCAACTAAACTTTCCCCGGTTCGGCATCCTGCCCTTTTTCCGCTCTGGGGTGGGCTTGACGGTAGACGCGCAGGAGATGTTCTCTGGAGATATGAGTATAGATCTGAGTCGTATTCAGTGACGAGTGTCCCAGGAGCTCTTTAACAGCACGTATATCCGCCCCTGAATCCATCAGGTGGGTGGCAAAAGAGTGGCGCAGGACATGTGGACTGCGTTTTTTCTGCATGCTCACACCCGTGAGCTCTTTCCCTACAATCCTCTCTATTTGACGGCGTGATAAGCGATTACCCTCTTTATTCACAAATATTGCGCTGCCGGGGGTGGTTTGCCCCGGATAAAATGGCTTGTATTTGTTAAGAGCTTCCACCGCAGAAGAGGTCAGGGGGACTATACGCTCCTTTTTCCCCTTTCCCAGTACCCTCACTGTTTCCCGGCGCAAATCAACTGAATCGAAATTCAGGCCATGAAGTTCAGAAAGACGTATTCCGCTCCCGTAAAAAAACTCCATTACCGCAAAATTACGCAGATCTTCGAATTTATTCTCTACAGGTGGTTTTATCTCTTCTGCCTGTTTCTGTGTAAGGAAAACCGGCAGAGGTTTGTCGAGTTTCGGTGTGGCTACCACTTTTGAGGGATTTGTCTCTAAAAGCCCTTTGCGTACGCAGAATTTCGAAAAACTTTTCAGGGCCGCGACTTTTCTGGCTACAGATCTTGGGCGCTGGCCGTTGTTGCTCAACTGGAACATAAATGCCCTTATATTCTGCTTGCGCATCGCACCATCGATACTCAAAGAAATGCGTTTTTCTGTCAGGAATTGCTCAAACTGCATAAGATCGCGCTTATAGGCTTCAACAGTATGCCCGGAAAAACCTCTCTCCTTTTCTACATAGTCCAGAAATTGTCGTACAGCTTTAGAAAGTTCAGAATCTATCACTAGTCCCCCCAATGCACATAATCCTAAAAATCGCAGCTGGATGAGGCAAAAAATCGTTTTCTGTTGAGCGTTAAGGCTTTCAAACGTCTTGATCTTATCACCTTGTCGATAAGACCTGCAACGCCTTCAAGCCTTATCGTCTCAACATCTTAGGATTTTTTGTTCTCCCCAACTGCGACTTTTAGGATAATAATAAAGTATATTTGAAATTCTGGAATAAAAAGGGGGAATAGTGGTTAAAGGAATCATTCTGGCCGGCGGCTCAGGAACAAGGTTGTATCCGGTCACCATATCGGTAAGTAAACAGTTGATGCCTGTCTATGACAAGCCAATGATCTACTATCCTTTATCTATTCTGATGCTTGCGGGCATCAGGGACATTCTGGTTATCACCACACCGGAAGATGCCTCGAGTTTTAAGAAACTTCTGGGCGACGGATCAAAATGGGGAATATCACTTCAGTATGCTCAGCAGCAACGGCCTGAAGGCCTGGCTCAGGCATTAATAATCGGAAAAGAATTCATTGGTGAGGATAGGGTAGCGTTGATTCTGGGGGACAATATATTCTGGGGTCATGGATTAGTTTCCAGTCTTAAACAGGCGGTATCACAGCCATCCGGAGCGACAATTTTTGCCTATCAGGTAAACGATCCCCAAAGGTACGGAGTTGTTGAGATAGATAAGGCAGGTAAAGTCACCGGACTGGTTGAAAAACCCCCTGTCCCCAGATCAAACCTGGCCGTAACGGGTCTCTACTTTTATGATTCACGTGCGCCGCAGTTGGCCTCTTCAATCAAACCATCTCCCCGTGGTGAACTGGAAATTACGGACCTGAACCGGGCTTATCTTCAGCTCGGTGAACTTCAGGTCCTTACACTCGGGCGTGGAATCGCCTGGCTTGATACCGGTACACACGAGTCGATGCTCCAGGCAGCACTGTTTGTAGAGATGATTCAATCGAGGCAGGGTTTGAAAGTTTCCAGTCCTGAAGAGATAGCTTACAGACTGGGTTATATAAGCGCAGAAGATCTTCTGGAACTGGCAAAGCCCATGGAGAAGAACAGCTACGGAAAATATCT
>JAAYYB010000127.1 GCA_012515615.1 Fibrobacter sp. | reverse complement strand
TGAACCAACTTTGCGATAACTGCAAATGCATTATCGGGAGCCGTATGCCTTAATAGGGCACGTACGGTTCTGAGAGGGGGACGGCCAGTAATGGCCGTTTCTACCTCACCCGAAAGACCGGCGTCCGCGACGGGCTGTAGCGCAAGAGGGGACGCCCTCTTCCATAAGAACTGCATGAGAACTTCCATATGTAAGAGTACGCACTACTTTTTTCTCTCTATTTCAGCTTTCGAGTTGAGTCACCATTAAAATTATAAGACTTTACTCTTGTTTATCACTTGTATTGGGCAACGCCCACTTCCGGAAAACACTAAAACTCTTTTGTGCAATATTAAAGTAAGCCGCAGGTAAGTGATAACCGTTCCCCGGACCTGATTAAATCGGTCTATGGTCAAATCTCGAAATTCAGTCTTCTGCGGGCTATTATATTTGGATATAAAATTTTCAGGAACAGGAGTACTCATAATGGGGAAATCGGTTATTATCGCAGGGGCCGGAATTGCCGGTCTGTCAGCCGGGTATTATGCCCAGATAAATGGTTACCGGGTCTCTATTTTTGAGATGAACAGTGTCGCGGGCGGGCTTTGTACCGCATACAAACGGATGGGGTATACCTGGGACCTGAGCATGCATAATCTGAATAATTCCAAAAGAGGGCCCTTGTACCGGATGTGGAAAGAGCTTGGGGTACTCGATGAGAATAAGTTTCACTATCATAACGAGATGATGCGTGTTGAGAGCGGGGAAAAGAGGCTCTCTTTTGGTGTGGATAAAAAAAAGCTTCAGGAGGCGATGCTGGCCATTTCACCTCAGGACAGTGAGGCCATAAAAAAATACATAGACCTCATTTTCGGCAGGAGCATGATGAGTGCTGCATCACTGAAGCCCGGGATACTTCAGAACCCAATTGATAAATTGAAAATTTTTCTGGCCGTTGTACCGCTGCTGCCGATGCTGGTGAAATACGGGCACTTGACAATGCGGGAGTACGCCGGGTTTTTCAAAGACCCCTTTCTTCAGAATGCAGCCAGATTTGTTATCGATTCTCCGGGATGGCCCATGCTGCGCTGCCCTGTTGCAGGGGTGGCGGGCTTTATCAGGTCATCGGTGGTTGAGGCTGGTGTGCCGATTGGCGGATCGCAGAAGGTTGTGCATGGAATAGCCGAACGGTTTTGTAAATCAGGGGGAGAAATTTTCTACAACAGCCCGGTGAGTGAACTGATTATCGAGAATGACCGGGTCTGCGGAGTAAAGCTCCAAAACGGAACCGAACACAGGGCAGATATTGTAATCTGGGCCGCTGACGGGCACCATCTGATATTTGATATGCTCAAGGAGAAATACATCAATGAGCAAATCCGGAAGATGTATACCACCTGGACGCCGGTTCTTCCGATGGTGCAGGTGATGATCGGGGTGAACCGGGACATGTCATCTGAACCACACAGAATACTTATTGAACTTGATAAGCCATTGCGGATTGCAGATGAGGATCACGACTGGATCTCCGTAATTCATCACTGCTTTGATCCTACTGCGGCACCTCCTGGAAAGTCCGCTGTTGAAGTCTGGTATGCGACAAACTATGAATACTGGGAAAACCTCTCGAAGGACAGGAAAAAGTATGAAGAGGAAAAGAACCGGATCGCCCGGATCACGATTGCCGAATTAGACAAAAGATGGCCCGGGTTTGCAAACCAGGTAGAGGTTGTGGATGTCCCGACACCGATGACTTACAACCGATATACCGGGAACTGGCGCGGGTCACCGGACGGGTGGTATGTGACACCTGATAATATGAGAATTACCGAAATGGTCCGGTCACTTCCGGGTCTTGAGGGACTCTACACTATCGGTCAGTGGACAGCGCCGTTTATGGGTACAATCATGTCAGCGCTTTCGGGCCGGCAGATTGTAGAGATAATCTGTAAAGGGGATAAGAAAAAGTTTGTTACTGTGAAAAAGTAAGGTTTATTTAATAATAAACAAGAGTAAAGAGATTCTGGCAGGGGGCGTCCCCAATACAAGTAATAAACAAGAGTAAAGAGATTCTGGCAGGGGGCGTCCCCCCTTGCGCTCCAGCCCGTCGAAGACGCCGGTCT
>JAAYYB010000126.1 GCA_012515615.1 Fibrobacter sp. | reverse complement strand
TTTCTCACAAAATTCTCATCTCCGATAACCCATGATGCCGGATCTGAGAAACTGCAGCTGCCCTGATTCGCAGATCTGACCTTACTGATAATCTCATCATCATCGCAATCAGAATCTGCAGATTTGAGGTAATCGCTGTATTCTTTTACAGGGTCTGCTGTGGTATCAAATTCATCGAAAACCTCTTCGAAATCAAGAATACCATCTGTTTGGTTGTTTACTAAAGCCTTGTGTCCACTCCACTTATACTGATCAAGCTCCTCCAGTGTACAGTCTCCGCTCCTTATAGGGTTCAGATGCACATATCGGATGACATTTTTAAGATTCATTTTCTTCTGCATTATCACAGATGAAAAACGTTTTGAAAATACTGTTCCTCTTCGCTTATGGATTTGGTTGAACTTTTTGGCAATTACCGAGTTGAGCCGCTGCATGAATTTTGAGATCGTTACATCGCTGGACTTGATAACCAGGTGATAGTGGTCATCCATCAGCGACCATGATAAACACCGAAACGAGAACGCTTTAAGAGATATAGCGAGCTGCTCAAGGAAATAGATTTTCATCTGTTCATCTTGAAAGATGGAGAGCTCTTCGATACACCCGGATGTGACTTCGTAGTATGCATAAGGAACAACGGTTCTGGGTTGAGTGCACATATTAGAAGATCCTTTGATGGTGGTCCCGAGTTTAAGGTTATGAAGAGTAGCAAATTTCGTGACAATTCATCCCTGAGATGATTCAGAAGAGAAGCATTAAAGCACCTTGGGTAAGATAGTGACTTAACTCGTTTAATACATCTGTGGAGAGTCACAAAGTCACCTCAGGGGAAGCCTCAAGTCACATGTACACTAAACTCTAAGGAAAAATGTTGGCATTGTTGTTGCACCAATTTTTTCTTATTTGCCTGAAAATCACCATACAAAGAGGAGACTTCGAAAATGGAACCCAAAGGCCTTAACATAATTAAAGCCGTCGCACCTTTTGAATTACCGCTATTACCATTTTCTCCAAAAGATCTTCAACCGCATATTTCCGAAAAAACGATCTCTTTTCATTATGATAAGCATCACCGGAAATATGTCTCCTCAACAAATGAACTGATAAAAGGTACACAGTATGAGAAATCTACTCTGGAGCAGATAATTAAGGACACAGCCGGAAATCCCGAACAGCAGAAACTCTTCAACAATGCTGCACAGGCCTGGAATCACTGGTTTTACTGGAACTGTCTTTCATCTGATGTTATCAAGCCAAAAGAAAAACTCATGCAGGCCATAAACTCCTCCTTTGGATCATTTGACAAGTTCGCCAAAGAACTCATCAGCACGTCTGTGGCTCAGTTTGGGAGCGGTTATGGATGGGTAGTGATGGACAAAGGGGTTCTAAGAGTGATAAAAACCTCAAATGCAGATACCCCCATTGCTCATAATTTAAAGCCTGTAATAGGAATCGATGTCTGGGAGCATGCATATTACCTTGATTACCAGAACAGGCGTGAAGATCATGTGGTAGCACTGGTAAACAATCTGATCAATTGGGACTTTGCGGAACGCAATCTGGAGATGGAATAAAAAAAAGGCCGGAAATCTCCGGCCACATTCATCTGTGTGTCTTCTGTTAACCAATAAACAGGCATTTTGTGGCGAAATCAGGATCGCTGGTCAGGTTTACGCCAAGTTTCCTGAGGCCAGCTTCATCACCAGGAGTCGGGATGTGAGTGATATGAACCTCACATCCACGCAGCATTTCAAGTTTTTCAATTGCAGCCTGCGCTGCAGGGTTGAAGATTCCCGAAAGGCTCAGTGCTATTAAAGTTTCCTCAAGATCGAGACTGACTTCTTTGCCCCTGAGCACGTCCCGTTTAAAATGAGAGAGCGTCTCTGTGATATTGGACGGAAGCAGTTTCAGTGAGTCGGGAATTCCTGCCAGATGCTTTGCTGCATTCAAAATGAGACTGGCGGCTGCATGAAGCAGGTTGGAATTTTTCCCTGTCACTATTGTACCATCCGGAAGTTGAATCGATGCACCGCAGTAGACTCCCTCAGAGCCTTTGCCTCTTTCCCTGGCTTCTGCGGCAGCTTTACGGGCAGGTGCAACCACCTTGCGGTCATCGGGGGTTGCACCTACACCATGCATTATAAGTTCGGCGCGCTCGACAGTTTCTTTTTCAACCAGCCCCATCGCATACTCGCATGAGTACCTGAAGTACCGTCGGATTATTTCTTGTATAGAAGCTTCCCGGACGATATTATCATCTGTAATTCCAAAGCCGGCTCTGTTTACTCCCATATCTGTTGGTGATTTGTAAATGCATGGCTCCCCTGTAATCTTTTCCATAATCCGACGCAGAAGCGGAAACGCCTCAACGTCCCTGTTATAGTTTACCACTATTTCATTGTAGGCTTTCAGGTGATGTGAATCGATCATGTTTACATCGCGCAGATCTGCTGTCGCTGCTTCATAGGCTACATTTACAGGATGCTCAAGCGGAAGGTTCCAGATAGGGAAAGTCTCAAATTTTGCATAACCCGCCTTGATGTTTTTCCTGCGGTCATGATAAAGCTGTGAAAGACATGTGGCAAGCTTTCCGCTACCCGGACCAGGACCGGTCACCACAACCAGAGGCTTTGATGAGTCTATATAGGCGTTTGCCCCGTAACCCTCATCGCTTACGATAGTTTCAACGTCAACAGGATACCCTTTAGTAAATCTGTGGGTATAGACACGTACGCCCCGGCGTTCAAGCTTGTTTTTAAAAAGAGTGGCAGTGGGCTGCTGTTCATAGCGTGTTATTACGACACCGCAGACATTAATATCCCATTCCCTTAGATCATCAATAAGCTTTAGTGCATCGGTGTCATAAGTGATTCCAAAATCAGCACGCATCTTTTTGCGCTCGATATCTCCCGCATAAATGCAGAGGATAACATCAACTTTGTCCTTCAATTGCTGAAGCAGGCGCATCTTGACATTTGGATCATATCCAGGAAGGACTCTGGCAGCATGGTAATCGTAAAGCAGTTTGCCGCCAAACTCAAGATAAAGCCTGTTGCCAAACTGTTCTATTCTCTGAGTAATCTCTCTGGTCTGTTCTGCCAGGTACTTTTCATTATCAAAGCCGGTTTTTCCAACCATGCCTGATGCTCCTTTTTAAATACAGCTATCTTGTCCCCACCGGTTCATCCAGAAGCTGCTGTGGAATATTTGCAATCTCTTTATGATAGGCCTGCAGCGACTTTACAATTGTAGCTCTCTTCTGCCGATCGGCAATACCCCGGGCGGTTGCTTTTGCTGCCGCGAGGGTGGTGATGTAGGATACTTTGTATTTGACTGCAGCTTTTCGGATGTAAGAGTCATCTGTCTGGCTGGCTTTGCCTACTGGTGTGTTTACAACCAGATTGATTTCCCGGTTCATTATTTTATCCAGAATATTGGGACGGCCCTCATTGAGCTTATTTACCATTTCGGATGTTATTCCATGCTCAGTAAGGAACTGGTGTGTCCCCTCTGTGGCCAGAATTTTCATTCCGAGTTTATTGAATTCCTTTGCGACTTCAAGTACTGCGGGCCTGTCTCTTCGAGAAACGCTTATCAGCACTGCTCCCGAGATAGGAAGGGCCTGATTGGCTGCTTCCTGAGATTTAAAAAATGCCATGCCGAAACAGTCTGCTATTCCCAGAACTTCACCCGTGGACCGCATCTCAGGGCCAAGCAGCGGATCCACTTCCGGCATTTTATCAAAGGGGAACACTGACTCCTTTACACCGTAATGAGAGATTTTTTTATGTTTAAGATCCAGATCTGAAAGCCTTTTGGAAATCATCAACTGGGTAGCGACACGGGCCATCTGGATATTACAAACTTTGGAGACAAGCGGAACAGTTCTTGATGCCCTGGGATTTGCTTCAAGCACATAAACTTTATCTTTTTCAATTGCGTACTGGATGTTCATCAATCCAACAACATTGAGTTCTTGTGCTATTTTGCTGGTGTATTTACGGATAGTCTCCAGATGTTTCTTTGAAATGCTTACCGGCGGAATAACACATGCAGAATCACCTGAGTGAATTCCGGCCAGTTCGATGTGTTCCATGACTGCCGGTACGAACGCGTCGGTTCCATCCGCAAGTGCATCAGCTTCACATTCAAGCGCGTTCACCAGAAATCTGTCAATGAGAATCGGCCGCTCAGGTGTTACATCGACCGCTTTTGCCACATACTCCCGGAGCATATCCTCATCATGAACAACCTCCATTCCACGTCCGCCCAGCACAAAAGAGGGGCGCACCATGACAGGGTAGCCGATCTTTCCGGCAATCGCGAGTGCTTCCTCAAGCTTACAGGCCATTCCTGATTCCGGCATCGGTATATTCAGCCGTTCCATCTTCAGGCGGAACAGATCACGGTCCTCAGCGAGGTTTATCATATCGACACTTGTACCCAGAATCTTTACTCCTGCTTCCTGGAGTTCCGAGGCGATATTCAAAGGAGTTTGACCTCCGAACTGTACAATTACTCCCTCAGGCTTCTCCTTTTCGTATATACTGAGAACATCCTCGACTGTCAGCGGCTCGAAGTAAAGCTTATCTGATGTATCGTAATCTGTAGAGACAGTCTCAGGGTTGCAGTTCACCATTATTGTTTCAAACCCTTCATCTCTTAGGGCAAAAGCAGCATGAACACAGCAGTAATCAAATTCTATCCCCTGGCCGATTCTATTGGGACCTCCTCCAAGAATCATCACTTTGCGTTTCTTGCTGACAGGAACCGTGTCGGGTGCATTGTAGCTTGAATAGTAGTATGATGCATCTTCTACTCCACTTACTGGCACAGCATGCCATCCTTGAGCTATCCCGATTGCCTTGCGGCGCTCTCTGACAGCCTTTTCCGGAATGGAAAGAATTTTGGCGAGGTATTTATCTGAGAAGCCATCTTTTTTGGCCTGTAAAAGAAGATCAGATGGCAGTTCTTTACCTTTGTAAGTGAGAACTTTTTCTTCAAGTTCAACCAATTCTTTCATCTGTGAAACAAACCACTTTGTTACACTTGTAATTTCATGGATCTGGTCGATTGTTGCGCCCTTGCGCAGTGCCTCATACATTATGAAGTGGCGTTCGCTGGATGGATAACGCAAAAGATCAAGCAGCTCCTGGAGAGACTTGCGATTAAAATCTTTTGCAAAGCCCAGTCCGGAGCGTCCGTTTTCAAGAGAACGGATTGCTTTCTGGAAAGCCTCCTTATAGTTCTTCCCGATGCTCATTACCTCACCGACAGCCTTCATCTGGGTCCCAAGACGGTCTTCTGAGCCCTTGAATTTTTCAAATGCCCAGCGTGCAAACTTGACTACAACGTAATCTCCATAAGGTTCATATTTATCCAGAGTACCGCAGCGCCAGTACGGGATTTCCTTCAGTGTCAGGCCGCAGGCCAGTTTTGCGCTGATCAGCGCTATCGGGAAACCGGTTGCCTTAGAAGCAAGGGCAGAGGATCTTGAGGTACGCGGGTTGATTTCTATGATAACAATGCGGTCAGTCACAGGGTTGTAGCCGAACTGTATGTTTGTTCCGCCGATCACTCCGATTGACTCTACAATTGCGTATGCCCATTTCTGAAGTCTCTCCTGAACACTTTTACTTACAGTAAGCATTGGAGCAGTGCAGAATGAATCACCGGTATGAACTCCCATCGGGTCTACATTCTCAATGAAGCAGACTGTTATCATTTTCCCATCTGCATCTCTGACAACTTCAAGCTCAAGCTCTTCCCATCCTACTACAGCTTCTTCTATAAGAATCTGCTTTATTATGCTGGCATCTATACCCCGTCCCGCAATCACACGCAGCTCTTCTACGTTGTAAACAATGCCTCCACCTGTTCCCCCCATGGTGTAAGCCGGGCGTATCACAACCGGGTACCCGATCTCTGAAGCTATCTTCTCTGCTTCCTCAACGGAATAGGCAAGTTCACTTCTTGGGAGGTCCACGCCAATCTTCAGCATTGTTTCCTTGAATGCTTTACGGTCCTCACCACGCTCAATCGCATCAATATTGACCCCTATTACCTTCACCCCGTACTTTTCCAGTATCCCGGCTTTTGCCAGTTCAGATGCAAGGTTTAGGGCTGACTGACCGCCAAGATTAGGAAGTAATGCGTCAGGACGTTCTTTTTCGATGATTTTGGTTACAGTAGCCAGATTAAGGGGCTCAATATAGGTAACGTCTGCAGTTCCCGGATCGGTCATGATAGTGGCCGGGTTGGAATTGACCAGTACTATTGTATATCCAAGGCTTTTCAGTGCCTTACAAGCCTGGGTTCCCGAATAATCAAACTCGCAGGCCTGCCCGATAATTATCGGGCCCGATCCGATTATCATTATCTTTTTAATGTCGTTACGTACTGGCATGAAAAAGGTCTCCTTCCGGGGGACTTCCTTGATAAATTTTTATAAAAAAAAGGGCTGCCGGAGCAGCCCTTTCAGGATTTTCAAAACAGCTATAGGAGTAAAAATAAGTGTGCCGTTGAACGGCAGATTCTTTAGTACTGTGAATTTGAAGAATTTCTGATACATAATTGTTTACTCGGAACTATAAAAATAAATCCTGATCATCAATAACTCAAGCACTGTGCAGAATTTGTCACTTTTTTTAACATTTCTGTGCCGGGGGAAGAGTTTATGGATGGTTTTTGAGTGAGTACAGTACTAAAATGTGCTCTGGATTCTTTTCAAGGAATAACCAAACCTGTAAAAACTCTGAAAAGACGCTAATTTTCTGTTTTCCTGTTTTGGATCGGTATTGGGATCATCTCCCACATATGGTAATCGATGGGTTCAAACCGCAGTACGATTGTACACTTCCCAGCCCGGGCTTCCATATTTCTAATAAAAAGGAACTCCCATGTGGAGATCAACCTTGATGCCTCCTGTTCAACTGTCTTCTCCAACTGCAACTTATCACTTCTCTGCAGGCGGAACATTGTCATTTTCCCTGTTGCATCATCTCAAGACTTTTTTGCATAAGTCAGATTAATGCCGGTAAATGTGTATTCAGGAGGGATACGAGCGTGAGGTGCCCTGTATAAATAAAAAGCAGAAATCATCGTTTCGAAGATTCCTGCAGATAATTACTTTAACAAATGGCAATAAGTTGCGGATTATTTGTTGTTCAGTGCTTTTGTAAGCTGCCCGATATGTTTGATTTCTTCTTTAATAAGTTTGTCGATCTCAGATTTCCCCATGTTTTCAGGAACAATCTCTTTCATGGATGTGTATACAACGACAGACTCTTTTTCCATTTCCAGAGCTTTTTTAATAATGTCGGAATAAGACTCGAGGCCGTCTAATCCTGTTTTGACCCCGGAACTGAAAACCATACTGTCGGCAAGTGATTTGAGATAAAGATGAACAATATTATCCGGATCGTATTCGATCTCCTGCTGGGCACCTCCAGGAAGGCTATCCCTGAGGTTTTCAAAGAATGTCACATGCTCGCCTTCCCAGTTAGCCAGTTCAGAAAAAAGTGCTTTACTGGAAGGGTTATTTGTTTTGGCTGCTGCCGCAGCATAAAAAGATCTACCGTTTTTTTCAATCTGAATACCAATACCAAAGACTTCACCAGCATTAAACACATTTGCCATAAATAGCCTCACCCGGGAAATTGTGAATTTTATAAGATAAATTCTGGCAATATCAAATCCGAACCTGAATGTGTTACAAACCTTAATCAGGCCTTACTGAAATCCGGCCGCCTTTCAGGATAGAGATCTCTGGGGATAAACCTCATTGATTCTCACGGTCAAGAAATGTCACATACTTCACCTTTACATTCTTGTCCCAGCTGAATTCCTCCATTTGCCAGTGTACCTGATAGTTGACTTTTTTGCCTTTGAGGATATTAATCAATCCCTTATCAATCTCAAACTCACCCGGCATTTTAACAAATGCTCTTGCACTGTCGCTGCCGCAATAAAGAAAGAGCTCCCGGTTTGATAACCTCACAAAATTTTCTGACTGATTTTCAATTTGCACGAAACCAATTACCTCTTTGCGGGATTTCAGGTGTTTAAGACCCGAAACACGGATTTTTACATTATCCTGCGGTTCTATTATAAATTCCCTGGCTTTAGAACCACATCCTGACAGAAAAGAGACAATAAGAAAAGTGATGATCAATTTCTTCATGTTTTTATTTCCTTCAATATTTCAGGCTATTGGATATCAGGTGAAGAAAATAGATGATGGCCATTGTTACTCTGATGCACTTCTACAGAATGGGGCAGTAGAGGGTACCTGTTTACAAGCCGGTAGTTCTTCTGCCTCCTCCCCCTGGAAATCTGAAAGCACAAAACATATTCAGAAATTAAAAGATCTTCCACTCGAGCCTCACGCCGACAGTAAGAAAATGCAGCCAGTTTTTGACATATCCATCAGATGGGGGCTCGTAGTTGTCTGACTGCCCTTCTGCGCCTCCACCGATATATCTCAGGTTAAGAAATAGTGTATAGCGATCATTGGGAGTGTATCCTGCTCTTATGCTTGCGTCTAACAGAGCGCCTTTGACATCGTTGTCGTCACCGTTGAGGTAACTGACAGGTGCATATATCCCGTCGATTTCAGTTTCCACAATGAAATTTACGGCCATCTTATAGCTGACATATGCTTTCAGTGCAGGAACAAGACCCGTGTTGCGGTTTGTTCTATAGAGAGTTCCATCTGCAGACTGAAATGTAATAGTTGCATTTCGAATCTGCAGTGATGCCCCAAGCCCTATTTCCCATTCTCCATCGGGTGGTGTGATATCGTATGCGTAACTGAAACGGTAGAAGGGGAAACCGTAAGTAAATTTTACCGGGGTGTTTTCCGGAAAAATGAGTGAATCGATGATCAGATCACGGTCCAGAAGGTCGGAGGTTTCAAGGAGGAGGGGCTGGTAGATGAGCCAGAACAGATGCCGGTTAAATTGTGAGCTGATAGAGAACCTGGAAAATGGAAACAGTATATCCTGCCCGCCGGTTTCGTTGTAATCGAGATACGTTCCTTTTCTTCCGAACTGGACCTTATGATCCAGAACAGATAAAAACCCAAACTCAGCATTCAATGTGACAGGTAGACTTTTCACATTATCCTCAGAGAAGCTGAAGGCACAAAAAATTAGTACAAGAAGGCAGAGTGCAGTGAGGTTAAATTTGCTTTCGTAGAGTGTGACTTTCATACCGCTCCTTTGTCATGAGCAATGTCTAAAGTGCAAACCTGCAACTTTTATTCCTTGTCTGCCATTAAGGAGTATGAGCGGCATGAAATTTGAGATTATTATTTACAGAGTACTATTTGATATGTCAAAATCTATATTACCCGAATACATTTTGAATAATTTCCAGGATCAAGAGCATTTCTGAAGGATAAAATGTTTCCGTTGATAGTCAAATATCTGCTTGTCTTTACAATGGTATCATTCAGTGGTTGTGCTTACTTCGGGATGGTGACAAAGAATATAACCGTAAAAACTTCTACCGGTTTTAAACCATCACTGGGCAAAAAACGTCTCATTTCACCGGAAAACTGCATAGCTGTTTACGGTCAGGTCCAGAACCCTGATTCCCTGATGCACAATCTTCTTGTTGTGGCAATATCACACCGGTTTGGGAAAGTTGAGATAGTTGATTATCATCAGCTTTACAAAGCAGGATACTTTTCTCTCTACCTTCCCTCCGGGCAGTATCCGGTTTATGTTTTTGCAGATAAAAACAATAACGGGGTATTCGAGAATACTGAATGCGCCGGCTTTTATACCGACTCTCCCATGCTCTCTGTCAACAAGAGTAAAGAGCGAAGGCTGATTGGACCAATTGTCCTTAAAGTCTCCGGAAGAAAGGTGTATAACCTCGATATGCCGTTCTCTTTAAAAGCTGCAGAACTGGAAAAAAAGGTTGAATCAAAGTATTACCCCGCCGGTACTATCAGATCTTTGGATGATCAGATCTTTTCTCCTGAAATAGGAATGCTTGGCATGTATGAACCTGTAAATTTTCTTCAGAGAGCAGGGGGGTACCTCTATGCGCTGGAAGAGCTTGATACAAATAAGAGCCCGGTCATTTTTGTTCACGGTTTCGGAGGAACTCCCCGGGAATTCAAATATATGGTGGAGAAGATTGACAGGTCCCGTTATGAACCGCTTTTTTTCTATTATCCATCCGGTGAGCGGCTTCAGATGGTTGCCGACATAATGTATGAAATCTTCCTCTCGCAGCGGGTATTTGACATGAGGAGAAGAAATGTAATTATCTGCGCACACAGCATGGGCGGTATCGTCTCGCGTGCCGCTATCAATCGATATGTTATGGATGGTAAAGAGGAGTTTCTGAAAGCATTTATCAGCTTTGCTACTCCTTATGGCGGGAACGAATCTGCTGCTTCAGGTTTGAATCAGGCTCCGCTTGTCATTCCGGCATGGAAAGATATCGCTTCAGGAAGTACCTTTATCTCCAGCCTTTATGCAACCAGACTTCCTCAGGAAATTCCGTTTTATCTTTTCTTTGCCTACCGTTCACCAAAACTGCTAAAAATTGGGGATAACAGCGACGGGACCATTGATCTGAAAAGTCAGCTCTATTCACCGGCTCAGTTTTCCGCAAATGCAGTCTTCGGTTTCGATGAAACACATACAAGTATCCTCAGTTGTGATGAGGCTATCAGCCAATTAAATCAGATCCTTGCGGGGATCTGACATCCTGATTCGTGTTTTCGCCCGTAGAGGCGTCCGGCCGGACGCCTCTACACTGGCGAAAACATGTATCAACGTGAAAAACCTGTGGCATTTTCGCATATCTGTATAGAAAAGGAGCTATTTACCCTGCCGATAAGGTATTTTGAGGCCCGATATTCAAATTTATATGAAACCTCACTTTATGTACCCGGGACTCAGGGCCCAGCTGCAATTATCCCTTTCTGCTGCAAGGTCTAAATGCACTCTATCCCTTCCCGGATGTATGAGTCAGGTGAAAGGGAAAATTGATGGCTACATTTGAAAGCCTGGGGCTTACAAACAAAACACTTCCAGCCCTCAAGGCAAAAGGGTTTGAAGAACCTACCGAAATACAGACACTGACAATACCTCTCATGCTGAAAAATGAGATTGACATTATAGCACAGGCCCAGACCGGAACCGGTAAAACTGCCGCATTCGCACTTCCGCTGATCGAGACTCTTAAGCAGTCCAGAAAACCTCAGGCGCTGATTCTTGCGCCTACAAGGGAGTTGGTAATTCAGATATGTGAAGAAATAAATTCTCTTAAGGGTCAAAATAAAATTACTGTCGCGCCTATCTATGGAGGACAGTCTATCGATCTTCAGCTCAATAAGCTGCGCAGCGGAGTCTCTATCGTGGCAGGGACTCCCGGTCGTCTGATCGATCATATCAATCGCAAGACCCTTCTGCTTGATGAGGTACAGTATGTGATTCTGGATGAGGGTGATGAGATGCTCAATATGGGGTTTGTTGAGGATATCGAAACTATTCTGGAACATACGCCGCCGCTGAAAAGAGTTCTTCTGTTTTCCGCAACCATGCCCGAGAAAATAAAAGAACTGGCGGAAAAGTATATGGGGCCCTACAAGCACCTTCGCACCAGAACCGAATTAACAACCAGCTTGACTGACCAGATCTATTTTGAAGTTGCTCAAAGAGATAAATTCGAGGCTCTGTGCAGGATAATTGATCTTGAGCCGTCTTTTTACGGAATAGTCTTCTGCAGAACAAGAATAGAAGCCGATGAGCTGACATCACGGCTCCAGGACAGGGAATATTCCGCAGAGGGGCTCCACGGGGATATTTCTCAGGCACAGAGAGAGAGCATTCTCAGAAAATTCCGAAAAAAGCAGATCACAATTTTAGTTGCTACCGATGTGGCGGCCCGTGGAATTGACATAGTCAATTTGACTCATGTTATTAATTTCTCATTACCTCAGAATCCTGAAGCTTATGTTCACAGGATAGGGAGGACCGGCAGAGCCGGGAGTCAGGGTACAGCGATCACCTTTGTGACACCATCAGAATTCGGGAAAATTGGTTTTCTAAAGCGGGCAGTAAATGTAAAAATTCAGAAAAGAGAGATTCCGGAAATTCAGCAGATCATTGATTCGCGCAGAAATAGAATTACCGAAACAGTATTAAAGCTTGCTTCAGGGGAACCGGATCAACTGTTTCTGTCGTGGGCCGATGAACTTCTCAAGGCAGGTGAGAGCCGCAATGTAGTTGCTTCACTTCTGTATCACTCTTTCTCTAAAGTCATCGACAAAAGCAGCTACCGCCAGATTACATCGTACAAAAAAGGCGGGGAGTCCGGGCGATCTCTTGTTGAGGAAGAAGGACGCTCCAGGCTCTTTATAGCCCGCGGCAAAAAGGATGGAATGACAAAGAAAACTCTGGTGGAATTTATTGTAAAGAAAGCTGGTGTTCCACCCAGGGTTATTGACCAGGTGGAAGTCTTTGACACATTCTCTTTCATCTCGGCACCCTTTGCAGAGGCAGAACAGATCCTGGAGCGGTTTAAGAATGCAGGCAAGGGGAAAAGATCACTGGTCACAAAAGCGAAGAAAGCCGAACATAAAAAGAGAAAATAGCAGCATCCCGCCTCGTATTCTACAGGAATACGCTTTCTTTGAACAGCTCTGGTAAAACAGACAGCAGTACTGTAGATTATTAATAACTGACATATGCACCCGGATCAGGCTGAATTGCGCTTCATCCCTTCCCAGACGCATATGTCAGGTATTAAATAATCGCATTCACTACCAGACACCTGCTCCAGGAGGGCAAAAATGAGATACTCTGTACTGCTGTCTCTTCTCTTATCCCTGTCATTTTATCAGATCTGCAGCGCAGTTTCACTCGACAGTATCGGTGAGGGTACATGTGCGGGTTTTGTGCCGGTGCCTGCGGATACTGTAAAAGATACCTCTTTTCTTGAGGGTCAAACCATTACTCTTCCTGATGGATCGGAACTATACAAACCATACTCACGTGAACGTTCTGAGGCTGTCATACCTTCATTAAAGACGAATGTAAAGATTATCGCTGGTGACGGGTTTGCGCACGGGAAAGTGGAACAGGTTTTCAGTAACCCGTTTGATCTTCCTTTTGAAGCCACATACATTTTCCCGCTGCCAAATAATGGTGCAGTACACGCAATGGAATTCCGTACCGGCAGCGGTGTGTTCCATGCCTCACTGCTTGAGAAAGAGGCGGCAAAGGAGAAGTATGAGGCGGCAAAGCAGCAGGGCCAGCAGGCAAGTCTTCTCATGCAGGGACAGGATAACATTTTTGTTCAGAAGCTCTGCAATATCCCGCCCCATGACAGTGTAAAGGTAACAATTACATTCAGCATGGCTCTTACATACAGCTCCGGTATCTACGAACTTGCTTTTCCCACAGTGGTAGGGCCGCGTTACAACCCTGCGCCGCTGCCGAAAAGATCGGTAAATCCAACATACCTTCCACCTGAAACAAGAAGCGGCAGTTCGCTTGACTTCACGATTCTCATTGCAACTCCCTATGAGATAGATGACTTGTCGTGTGCGAGCCATGAGGTCAGTTTAAAGAGAGGTGATCTGGAATCGGTACTGGCTGCGATGGGCATGTTTGAGGCTCAGGAGCAGCTGCCCGATGGTGTGAACCCTACACTTGTGAGAATGACTGCCCGTGAGACAATCCCCAATAAGGATATCGTAGTGCGCTTCGGCCGCAAAAACAGCGGAAGAGATGTAAGCGCGTTAAGCTGGCATGATGGAGAACAGGGTTATTTTGCCATGAGTATCTTTCCGGATCTCATTGATACAGCTACAGAAATCCCGAAAGCTGTTGACATGACATTTGTAATTGATATTTCCGGATCAATGTCTGGAGCGCCTCTTGAAAAGGAAAAAGAGATTATGCGCGCCATGATTGAAAAAGCCCGTCCCATCGACCGTCTCTCCTTCATTGCTTTCAATACGACTTTAAGCAACTGTTTTGATCAGCCTGTCGAGGCTACAGCTGAAAATCTGGCCGCTGCGCGCAAGTGGATCGACAATTTACAGGCAAACGGCGGAACGGAAATGATTAACGGGGTCCGTCAGGGACTCTCTGTTCCACTTGATAAGGACCGGGTAAGGATCTTGTCACTTATTACAGATGGCTATATCGGGGGAATAGATCAGATCTATTCAGAGATAAAGAACGATCCCAATGGAACAATAGCTTTTACATTCGGAGTCGGCTCAAGTGTCAACAGAGAGCTTATTGATGCCGCAGCTGCTGCAGGCAGCGGCGCTGCAAAAGTGATTCTGCTTTCCGATCCGGTTGGTCCTGTAATGGATGAATTCTGGACAAGAGTAAGGGCTCCGCAGCTTGCCGGAATTTCACTTGATTGGGGAGGAGAGGTTTCGGACCTGATTCCTTCGGTGATACCGAATCTCTGGCTTGGACAACCGGTTACCATTTTCGGAAAGTACAGCAGCGGCGGGCCCCGGAAAATTGTGCTCACCGCAAAAAAGGATGAGCAGACAATCAGTGAAAGCTATGATGTTTACTTTGTTGAAAACAATACATTTATCGATTTTGTACCGAAGATGTGGGCAAGACAATCTATTGAGGTGCTTATGAATGAACAGGCGGCATCGAATAACGAGCGCTGCAAGGATGAGATCCTTTCATTGAGCCTTGAGCACGATGTGCTCTGTAAATATACGGCATTTCTGGCTGTGGCCGATTCAGTTGTCAACGAGAACGGTGAGATGATTTCAATGGAAATACCCGGCATCATTCCTGAAGGTGTAGATCCGTATATGTCGGGGGCTATTTCCTGGGAAAAGGTCACTTCAAGGGGAGATGCCTACATATCCATTAAGGAAGCGAGGCTGGAACCTCTCAATAAAAAGGCAATTCTTACTATGAACGCCAGAAACGGTGTTCTGGATATTGTGTTAAGAGATATTGATGGCAGGAAACCGGTTCATATCGATATCTTTGACATGAAAGGCCGCAGGGTAGGGAGCTGGCGTGCAAGCTGTAAATCAGGGGAACTGTTCTGGAGCTGGAACTTTAAGAAAAGTAATACATCTCCGGGAATGTATACAGTTGTGATACGGGCACAGAATACTATTTCACGCACGGTTATACTATCAAAGTAGCCTGGTTTTAAAATCAGGGTAGGGTAGATGCGTCCGGCCTGGTAGTAGAGGCGTCCGGCCGGATGCCTCTACACCGGCGAAAACACGAATGCGCCAGTGACCGGGGCGGATCCGCATAACAAGCAGTTTTCGCATTGTGCTCACTACCGTTCGCACCAAACATCTTTTGAGCCCTTATCAACTGAAAAAACAGGAAGAAAATAATAACGAATTCAGGAAATATTAGTATTGGAGGTTCCGGATATGGCCATTTATATTA
>JAAYYB010000125.1 GCA_012515615.1 Fibrobacter sp. | reverse complement strand
TTGAACATGCTGAACGGGCACTTGATATCTCCCCTATCGATCCTGAAGCATTCAGGGTAAAAGCTCTTGCTTATTCGGAGAAAAAGGAATTCCAGAAATCTGAAGAAAACTTTCAAACCGCACTTTCCATGGACCCTGAAAATGCCGAGATTCTCCGTGACTATTACCACCATCTCAGAAGTGCCGACAGATGTGACGAGATGGAAAAATGTGTCAATAAAGTAATCAGGCTCGAACAGCCATACTGCAGCGAGGAATACTGGTTTCTGGCTGATTACTATCGTGAAAAAGAGCAGATTTCAAAGTCCTTTCACTACCTCCATAAAGCTTATAAGACCATGCCCGGAGAAAAAGAACTTATACCTCCGATGGTTGACATACTTCTTGAAAGAGGACACACCGGCTACACGCTGCCTTTCCTTTACAGATACGTTGAAGACAGCGGGTGGAACGATGTAATGAATGAATTTGCACATCACAAACGTTTGAAAAGTAAATGGGCACAGGAGAGCATCCGGCTCCTCCGGTTCTGCGGACAGCGTACTGTGGACTTTCGCAAATTTGCCTTTTCTCTTTATTTGCGCAGATTTATCACCGGTTTTTCCATTCTGATTCTCCTCCTTGGTTCTGTTCCTCTGTATCTACTTACCGGTATCAACGGCATTATTTTATTTTTTCTGATTATAGGGGTCCTTTTCGGCAGTTATACCGGCACACGCTTACTGATCAAGAGAATCAGGACCGCAGAAGGGTAAAATGGCATTTAATCACTAATGCGGCTCTGTACTTCGCCATCACTGTCCAGAAACTCTATATTGACTCCTAATAGCGGCTTTTCAGTAGAGCCGTCAACAACAACACCCGAAAAGCTCCATGTTCCGATATCGTCTTGTTTTACCCTGTTGTTTGGGCATGAAACAGTTGATAAAATATTCCGTCCCTGATTGCCAGCATTAAAATCCTGTATCTTTTATCATCGATTATTAATTTTAAGTTTGATAATTTTCGCTTCTGCCGGATTCACGCCTCCGATTCTTGATAAACCGACATACAGATTGCCAGAACCATTCAAGGTCATTGATGTGACCGGCCCTGAATTGCAAACATTATAACATGCGACAAGTAAATCGTTTTTGTTATAAACATGAATTCTGCCCATTAACATTGCTTCCATGCCAATAAGAAGTTTATCACTGACTATTAATCTCATTTCATTTTTGGCTATATAGAGAAGTTCTCTTTTTGAATCGTATGCGATATCATGTATGAGCTCATTGCCGGGTAGAATTTTTTCAGATTTTTTATTACCACTGATGTCGTAAAAGTTAATTTTATAGGAAAGGGTATTTGTGGAATACAAAAGGAGAAGCAGCTCATTTTCATTAGTAATAATAACTTTAATACATTTGAAATTTGGTTCATGGTTCCAGGTATTTTTTAATGTGCCATCAAGAGAATAAACCTTGACAGATCCAATACTGGTGCCGGGTTCTGAAGAAAATGCTGCCGCTATCAGCCCGAATCCTGCATCGAATGTAATATCTCTATTCTCCTTTATGACTGTATCGAGAAAAGCTCCGGTGGCAGAATATGACGATATGATAGTTTTCACGCTGTCCTGACCGGGATGAACAAGAAAAATGTTATTATCATAATAGCGGATATCATTATATGGATAAATGCCTTCAGCAAAGTATCCTTTCAGTCTCATTGTTGAATCCCGAATCTCAATTTTTTTAGCAGAGTAAATCGGTAAATAGATATCACCCTGTGGTGATACTGTGAACACCGGAAATATTTCATCTGAAGGTATCACCGAATTATAAACAGTATCGACAATGAGATTGGATGTAATTGTGACTGTGCAATGCTGACTGTTCTGGCTTTCGATGTTATTTTTTGTCAGTGAGCGCACATAGTATTCATATGTTTTATCCTGAATGCACAGTGAATCAATGAAAAGAGTATCATCAGAATTTACAGAACTGAAAAGATTCAAATACTTATCAAACGGATCGTTTGCCAATCTTCTGTAAACGGCATATCTTTTTACTCGAGCATCTGTATTTCTGTTCCATGAAAGAGATACCAATTGTTGAAGAGTATCGAATACGAGTTTCACTTTGTCAGGTATCAGTGCTTCATCACCTGGTAATTCAACTGAAGCGATGTCTGTTGTTTCTGAAGAAAAAACTTCTACATTGGCAGTGTCAAACACACCGAATTCATTATAATCTGAAATAGCCCGCAACTTATAAGTACCTTCTGCAAGATTATTTAAAAAAAAGCTACCATCCTGGTTTGCTTGAGTGAATCTGTTGGTACCGAATGCCAGAACATAGCAGTTATGTTCTGCGTTTGTATCACTATTTAGAATTTTTCCCTTAATAGCTCCAACAGGTTTCAAGGTCGCATCCTGCAGGCTCATATTCACATTTGAATTTTTAATTTCAACAGAATCTATAAGAGCTGCATCACCATCATTTTGAGCACTAACAACATACATGCCTGGTTCGAGAGTTGCGGCAAAAGAATAGACACCTGAATTATCTGTTGTTGTTGAGATCAATTTCGCATCAGTTATATCGATAATGTCATGAACATCGTTTACCAGTGAATTCTTAGCGCAAATGTTTACTTTTACATTACTCCCTGCAGTACCATCACTGTTGTATAGTTTACCAGAAATAACAGGATATTTCCTGGTATCATCAATAGTAGTTACGGGGTTTCTTTCAATGCACTGGGAAAGTAGTGCTATTGTGCTACAGAATGCCAATAGTGTATATAGTCTACCGGATCTCATCAGGACCTCCTTAAAAAGTATACCGCATATGATCGGGAATTGCTATTGTAAAGACATAGAGCGATCGATCCATCACTCATTATATAGATACCTTTGATGAAGTTAAAGTCGGACGGGATATCTGGTTTTACAGCGAAATTTGACTGATGGAGTGATGCTACATCACTGACCCACAGGTTTTTTGGACTGTCAACACCATAAATAATCCCCTGAGAATCGACTGTCGATTCCACACTCACAATCATAACCGCTTTTAAATTACCAATTTTGGATTCGTTGATACTGAAACGCTGCGGGATAATGTGTTGTATGGTATCTGGAACAGATTTACATGCGCCGGTGCAATAAATAACATCATTTTTTATCTCAAAATTACGGTGATCCCAGGTTAAGGTTATAAGATTCATCGAAGAGTCGATAAAACTAAATTCCTGGTCATATTTCCTGATCCATAAATTCGGCAGGAATCTATTATATGAATAAGTGTACATATTACCATCCTTATCAAGACATATGTCAATAGTCTTTGATTCGCTTGAGACTTGTAGTGTCCCGACAAGCTTTCCGGTAGAATCATATTTTACTATACTCTTTTGATCCGCATTCTCAAGATAAACGTTTTTGTTGTTGTCAACACAAAGCATGTACGAGTTTGTTGCGGAAAATGGGAATGAATCACTTTTTGAGATCTCTGCCAACCATGAGTTTTTTAAATGGCCGTTTTTATCATAAACATAAACTTTACCAGCCTCATAATCTGCAATCCAGAAATTGTCATAAACATCTTTTGTGATACCTGATGAATTTGATATCTGTTGCATTAAAATACTCTGACTGGCTTCTATAAGCGTATCTTGAGACCATTGAAAAATGATTGTATCACTTTGAGCTCCATCGATTCCATTGCTATCGATCCCTGCGATCTGACATTCCCAGTAATATTTTTTTGTTAGGTCAACTTTTTCGGTATAGAAAGTATCGGTAATGATAGTACTCGTAATTGAAGTAATGTCTCCCCAGATGAATTTCCGGGAAAAAAGATAGCCTTTTGTTATAGATGGGTCTGATCTGTTCCAGCTGACAATTATGGTTTGAGAAGAAGAATCGTAGAATGATTTTATGCCCGTGGGTATTGGAGTACCCGTGTAAGGAAGTGTTATTCTGCCAATATCGGTTGTTTCTGCGGATACTACTTCAATGTTAAGCGTATCAAATGTCTTGTAACCCAAAACACTTGTAATAAAACGCAGATTGTATGTTCCTTCTCCAAAAGATGGAAAGGTGAATGTTCCATCGTGTTTGACTTGGGCGAACCGGTCAATGCCAAATGCAAGGATGTAAACTTCTGATGGATCACCGCCGCCTATTAATGAAACTGTCCCGCGTATAGCTCCCGCAGGTTGAAGCTTGGATGGTGGAAGTGTATCTGTTTCAGCATTTTTCACAATTTGGATCGAATCGATAAATAATGCGTTATTCCCGCTCAAGGCTTCAATAACATATATCCCCGCGGAGAGTGATGTGTCAAATGAAAAATACCCGGAACTGCCGGTTACAGTAGATGATGTGTCAAAGTCATTTGATGGATTGTTATTTCCACCTGATAATGCGAGGGAATTCTTTGGCCGTATCTTTACGCTTACACCATGTGCCGGTGTTTTGCCGTCTGGCTCATACAGCATTCCTACAAGCGCGTTTGGAGTTTGGGAACTGTTGCCCGAATTCAGTCCTGTATCTGATATCGTGCACTGAAACATGGTACATACTGCTAAGCTAAGCAGACACCCGATTGCGACTATCCCTTTAATCATAGATGATCCTTTATTGACGTTTTCCATGCCATCCCTGTCTTCCGGTAACGATGCCGTTGGCGTTTGATATTGGAAAAAGCTGAAAATTGAATTGATAAACATTATCAGCTTCATTGTCATTTTCTGCTATTGACTGCAGTTTTGATTGAAATGTGATAATCTCATTACAGATAAGTTCATATGATTTGCGGGAAAGGCCCATTGTCATTCCAGAAATATGACGTTTGTCTTTAGTCATCTCCTTCATTGCATTTATAGCCAGTTCACCGCTCTGAACCTGGAAGTTTAAAAGACCGAGTCCTGTAATCTCCGGGCCGGCAGTGATTGTCTTATCTTTTACGATCCAGAAACCGTCAGCCCCTTGAGTTATCATGCCTAATTTTTCAAGAAGTAAAACAGCTTTTTTCGCTTCCAGTGGTTTAATAGGTGGAAAAACTGTTTTGGCAAGCCAGGAATAATCATCCTTGAACTTGAACATATCGATAAGTGAACGAATTGCACTGATATACCATTTTGAATAAAATTCATAGTGTTCTTTGTGAAGTTCGCGTATCACCGTTGCTTGTGGGGCATGTGATTTGAACTCATTAAGTTTCTCAAAATAGTGATTTCGTTCTTTTAGAGTTTTTGCCTGATTAAAAAAAACAAGGACTTCAAAAAAATCTGCTTCACTACTCTTAAGATTCATTGCTTGTGATACCTTAAGAGCACTTTCTCTGGACAGATTCTTCTTTCCACTGATAACGTTATAAAGAAATCCCCTGTTAGGAATTCCGGCTTTGGAGGCAAAAACCTGATACGAATAAGAAGGATTCAGACTTTTACGTTCTTCATAATAGTCCGCCAACAATTTGCGGTAATCGGTATAAGTAAAAATATTGTTCATAATGCTCCTCTAATCGTTAATATACCCTGACTTGATGTCAGGTGCAACTCTTGGAAGCTTTTTTTGTATACCTGTGGGAAACGCAGTGAGTAGAATAATAGAAAGAAAAAGCTCTAAATAGGATATTTACAAGTTCTTAGTAGATCAAATTATCGTAGCAAATTCAACTTATAGTATTAGTTCTGGGAAACGCGGAAATAGAATGGGGACTGCTTTTACCTGGCTTTTCAAGATATAAAAAGTGATAAAAAAGTTTAGTAAAGTAATCAGGCTCGAGCAGCCATACTGCACCGAGGAATACTGGTTTCTGGCTGATTACTATCCCAAAAAAGAGCAGATTTCAAAACCCTTTCACTACCTCCATAAAGCATATAAGACCATGCCGGGAGAAAAAGAGCTTATCCCTCCAATGGTTTATATACTCCTTGAAAGGGGCCACACAGGCTACACTTTACCTTTCCTTTACAGGTACGTTGAAGACAGCGGGTGGAACGATGTCATGAATGAATTTGCACACCACAAACGTATGAAAAGTAAAATAGGCACAGGAGAGCATCCGGCTCCTCCGATTCTGCGGGCAACGTACTGCGGACTATCGCGAATTCGCCTTTTCTCATTACTTGCGCAGATTTATTACCGGTTTTTCCATTCTTATTCTCCTGCTTGGTTCTGTCCCACTGTATTTTCTTACCGGTATCAGCGGCATTATTATATTTCTTCTGATTCTCGGTGGCGTTTTGGGCAGTTATACCAGCACACGCTTACTGATTAAGAGAATCAGAACCACAGAAGGGTAAAATGGCATCGATTAACGATAAGCCCGACCTGGTACTTCATATCTGTTGTGCTCCTGATGAGGCATGGGGAATACAGGCACTGAAAGAAGACTACAATCTTCACTGTTTTTTCTGTAACCCCAACATCGACACCGAAGTGGAATACAAGCTCAGGCTTGTTGAAGCCGAAAATGTCGCCCGGCATTACAATGTACCTTTCTCAAGCGATAAATACGACCCGCAATCCTGGGAACAGTGTATCGGGCCTTATGCCCATACCCCCGAAGGCGGAGACCGTTGCAGGGAATGTTTTCTTTTGAGACTTCGCAGAACAGCTGTTCACTGTAAAGAGACGGGGTATGACTCCTTTTCAACAGTCATGAGCGTAAGTCCCCATAAGAGTATTTCCATGCTCAATGAGACAGGTGCCGAAGCTGCATCCGGGTCAGGAATCAAATACAGGTGTTTTGACCTGAAGAAAAAAGACGGATTCAGAAAGAGCATCCTGCTAAGTAAAGAACTGGGTCTATACCGCCAGAATTACTGCGGCTGTCGCCTGAGTAAAAAGGAAAGAGAGATACGCGAAGGAAAAAAGAAATTTCCTTCACCCCTTCCTTGCTGATGTATCTGTTTTAATTTATTTTATAGAACTTCGTCGGGACGTAGCGCAGTCTGGTAGCGCACCTGAATGGGGTTCAGGTGGCCGCTGGTTCGAATCCAGTCGTCCCGACCATTTTTTTACCTTCCAAAAACATCGTTTCAATACTTGTCACAAAATATTACCGCAGCTATATCAGATTCTCTTTTATTGCATTATTGCTTTCCAAAACGTATTTTAATGAACTGTTCTAAACTTTCAGAAACAGAAAGAAGGTGAGTCTGAATGAACGGTATCGTTGTACGTGAAGATGAAGCTTTTGAAAAGGCACTTCGACGCTTTACTAAAACATGTGAAAGGGCAGGAATTCTGTCTGATGTCAAAAAATTCCGCCATTTTGAAAAGCCCAGCGAAGAGAAGAAAAGACGTTTGAATTCGTCCAAACGCAAAAGGATTCGTGAAGAAAAACGAATGACCTATAGAACCGTACGATAGCATCTGGCTCTATTCTGCAATTTGAAGACTGTTGTGCATAAGCTCAACAGTCTTTTTTATTTTTCCCCATCATTTCCAGCGCCTTGAAACCTATAACTGCACATGATGTTGCCACGTTCAGCGAGTTTTTAAATCCCATAAGCGGTATTTCAACAAGCTTATCGCATTTCATAAGAACGTCCCCGCTCACACCAAGAGCTTCATTGCCAAACACAATACCCAAAGCATCAGGATAACCAATTTTATCGTAAGGACAGGATACGGATGCTGTTTCAGCCCCCCAGACAGGAATCCCCCTTTTCTGCAGGTAATCAACAGCATCCAATGTTGTCTCGAACTTTTTCCATGGGACATAGTCGATAGTGCCAAGAGAGGTTTTCTGTAATTTAATATGAGGCGGTGATGCAGTATAACCACAAAGGTAGAGTCCGCTCACTCTCATTGCATCACAAAGTCTGAATATTGCTCCGACATTAAAGGCACTGCGAAGGTTGTCCAGAATTATATAGAGAGGGTTCTTGGTCAACCGGTTGTATTCGTCAAGAGGTATTCTGGCATCAAAGCTCCTCACCTCAAAGGATGTTTCCATATCTCCAGTCCGGGGTTTTCCTTTGCCTGTCATAACACATGCTCCCGGGTTGCATTCTTTTCCGTTTTTTTTGCCACCATTAGCATTATCATTCCCCCCAGAAAAAGAACCGCCACAGAAGACATCCCTACCCTTGAAGCCAGCATAGAATTCATCCCTGCCTTACGTGTAAAGAATGCAACCATCCCGACCACTGCAGGTCCGATTATAACCGCAAATCTGCTTACAACATTGTAGAACCCGAAGTATTCTGCGGATTCAGATTCAGGGATTTTCTTTCCGAAATAAGAGCGGCTCAGAGCCTGAATTCCGCCCTGCGCCAGGCCTGTAATCCCGGCAAGAATCATGTAATGAATCTGGGTTTTCAGTAAAAGGGCACCCACTCCGGAGACAAGTATATAGATAATTATTCCTGCAATAATCATTGTAAACGCGCCGAATCTACGCGCAAGCGCCCCAAACGCCAGAGCAGAGGGGAACGCGACAAACTGTACTATCAGCAATGAAATCAGAAGCGAAGATGATGATAATCCTATTGACATTCCAAAATCAACCGCCATCAGCACAAACGTGTTTACTCCGTCAATGTACATCCAGTATGCCAGAAGGAAGAGAAGCAATGGCTTGTTCTTCATTATTTTCACCGATGTCGCACGAAGACGGCGAATACTGTCAGAGATGATTTCTGAAACGCTTTGTGCTCTTGCAAGAAATTTTTCTTTTACATAG
>JAAYYB010000124.1 GCA_012515615.1 Fibrobacter sp. | reverse complement strand
CATTCATATAGAAATCTATGGCAGCATACTTCGCGTCAGATACCGCATCGACGGCAAACTGATCGAAATGACCCCTCTTCCCTACCGTCTGCGCTTTGCGGTAATTTCGCGCATAAAAATAATGGCTGATCTTAATATATCAGAAAGAAGACTGCCTCAGGACGGAAGAATCAAGATAAAAACCGGTATGAAAACCATTGATATACGCGTAAGTACAACACCCACGATTTTTGGTGAAAAGGTAGTTATGCGTATTCTGGATGCCTCAAACCTGGTGCTTGATATGGCTAAGTTCGGGATACCTCCCGCAGGGCTGAGGCACATAAATGAAGCCCTCGCGGCTCCTTACGGAATGATCCTGGTTACAGGACCGACCGGCAGCGGTAAGACAACCACACTCTACTCGGCCCTCAGCACACTGAATAAGCCTGATGTAAATATCATGACCGCAGAGGACCCTGTCGAATACAATCTGGAAGGCATAAACCAGATTAATATCAATCAGGGAGTAGGATTAACCTTTGCAGCAGCGCTGAGATCCTTTCTGAGACAGGATCCCGATATAATAATGGTCGGTGAAATACGTGATCTGGAAACAGCCGAGATAGCCGTCAAAGCAGCTCTTACCGGCCATCTGGTACTAAGTACCCTGCACACAAACGATGCCGCCAGCTCCCTTACCAGACTTACCGACATGGGTATCGATCCATATCTTACAGCCTCTTCAGTAAGGCTGATTGTGGCTCAACGACTTATCAGGATCAACTGCCCGCATTGCAAAACACTTACAGATCAGAGTAAAATTAAACAGCTCTCTTTCCTGAATCTTACTTCAGAAGAGCTTAAAGACCTGAAAATCTATGAAGGCAAGGGTTGCCCACTGTGCAATAATACCGGTTACCACGGCAGATGCGGCCTCTACGAGATACTTCCGGTCAATACTGACATTCAGAATATGATCATTTCCAGAGAGGCTCCCTATGCAATTAAAGAAAAAGCTGTTTCATCCGGAATGGCAACCCTGCGCTCAATAGCAATGGAAAAATTAAAAGCCGGCCTGACAACGGTGGATGAGGTACTTGGTGCAACTTCATAGCTGTATCTCTGATTTTAAACAGAGCAGAAATAAAAATGATTTCTGCTAAAACTTTTATATACACTTAAAAAATAGTAGTTTTTAAGCCTATGGTTTCAATGCATGATTTACTCAAAAGGATGGCCGAGAAGAACGCCTCGGATCTTCACCTGACAACTGGTTCATCTCCCCTTCTGCGCATCGACGGTAAACTTCTTCCAACAGATGCAGAGCGGCTTTCTCCGGACCAGGTTCTGAAGCTTGCATACAGCATAATGAATGAGACTCAGAAAAAAGTATTCGAGCAGAAAAAAGAGGTGGACTTTTCATTCGGAGTACAGAACCTTTCCAGGTACAGGGCAAATGTCTTTCTTCAAAGAGGCTGCTGCTCTTGCGCCATAAGGCAGATTCCATACAATATCAAACCACTGGAAGAGCTTGGACTGCCCCCGATTGTAAGCAAGTTAACAGAACGCCCCAATGGTCTGGTGTTGGTAACAGGCCCCACCGGAAGCGGAAAAAGTACTACCCTGGCCGCTATGGTTGACAAAATCAACAACGAACGTGAGGGTCACATTTTAACTGTTGAAGACCCTATTGAGTTCATCCATAAGCACAAAAAATGCATCGTCAATCAAAGAGAAGTTTCCCAGGACACCGATTCCTTTTCAAGTGCGCTCCGGGTCGCCCTTCGTCAGGACCCCGATGTGGTACTTATCGGTGAAATGAGGGATCTTGAGACGATTCAGGCGGCACTGAGCATTGCAGAAACCGGGCATCTGACACTGGCCACTCTGCATACAAATTCCGCTGCTCAGACAATAAACCGTATCATAGATGTCTTCCCGTCAGATCAGAAAGCTACCGTCAGAGCCCAGCTTTCGATGGTTCTTGAGGGTATCATCAGCCAGTCCCTTCTGCCGGCAACTATGGGCGGGCGGGTGCTTGTATGTGAGGTTATGGTGGTTACAATGGCTATCAGATCTCTTATCAGAGATGATAAAGTGCATCAGCTTCTTGGCATTATGGAAATCGGCCAGAAGTACGGCATGCAGACCATGAACGCAGAACTGCTGCGTTTGTTCCAGAAAAGAATGATAAGTAAAAAAGACGCTCTGACCCGGAGTAACGATCCGGAACAGTTGATGAGATTGATTGGTGATATTTAGGCTCAGGAGAAAAAATGGCCCGGTTTTCCTATGTCGGAGTTACAAGCGCAGGCAAGCAGGTTAAAGGCGAAATCAATGCTCAGAGCAAAGATGAAGTGATAAGTCTTCTACGCAAAAAGAAGCTTCGGCCTATTTCCATCAAAAACATCTCCATTGATTTCTCTAAATTTTTCAGCTCAAAGGTCAGCCTCAAAGACGTTAGCCGTTTCACACGTCAGTTTGCCGCGATGACCTCTGCCGGACTGCCTCTGGTAAACTGCCTCGATATCCTGGCATCGCAGACCGAAAATAAAAAACTCTCCAATTCCGTAAAACAGGTTTCAGGTGATATTCAAGGCGGCAGCACATTAGCAGATGCTCTCAGTAAACATCCACAGGTCTTTAACAACCTCTATTCAAATATGGTAGCCGCCGGTGAAGCGTCCGGGAATCTGGACACCGTATTGAGCCGACTTGCCGATTATCAGGAAAAATCAGAGGCTTTGAGAAGAAAAATTAAAGGAGCGATGACCTACCCCATTATTGTGCTCGTTGTAGCTATCTTCGCCACAGTCGCCATGCTTACATTCGTGGTGCCCACATTTGCTCAGATGTTTGTAGATATGGGAGGCGCTCTTCCATTGCCTACCAAGATCGTTATGGACCTTTCCGATTTCTTCCAGCGCTATTTCATCCTTCTTTTCCTCGTAATAGCAGGAGTAGCCTTTGCCTTCTCTTACTATTATAAAACTGAAGACGGTAAACTACGTATCGATGGGATCAAGCTGAAAATCCCGGTATTTGGTGATCTGGAAAGAAAGAGTTCTATCAGCAGGTTCGCACAGACACTCTCTACCCTGCTTACAAGCGGTGTTACAATCATCGACGCGCTTACGATCACAGCCAAAACAGCAGGAAACAAGGTTCTGGAGAAGGGAATACAGAAAACACTGGAAAGGATCACAGGAGGATTAACCATTGCGGAGCCACTTAAAGAAACCGGCGTCTTCCCCCCTATGGTGATT
>JAAYYB010000123.1 GCA_012515615.1 Fibrobacter sp. | reverse complement strand
CATGTTGAATTGATAAGACATGAAGGTGGCGCAGGCTTTATCGACAAGGTGATAAGGCCAAGACGCCTGAATGGCTTAGCAATCAACAGGTTGCGCTAATACGCCGCATCCAACTGCGGAATTTAGGATTATAGCCTCCCGGAATCAGCATTGTGAGGCCGGTGAATATGAGGTGTCTGGTTGTAAATGAGAACAATGTTACTTCGAACAGGCCGGAGCGAAAGAGGGGACTCCCTCTTCAAGAATCTCATTATTCTTGCCTATTACTTTTGTTGGGGAAGCCCTCTTCCCAAAAAAGAACTTATCGAGTATTATTATTTTCAATATCAAGTTAGCACATGGAGCTCAGATGTTTTCTTCTGTTATCGGAAAGGTCAAGAGATGAGTGCTGTTATCCTCTGTATTAAACCAAAAGACCAGATTATTTCCTATAGTCGTGAAACAATCGGTGAAGCTGATTTTATTTCCACAGGGATATATTTTCTTAAAAGTTTCCCTGGCCTTGAAGATCATCTGCTTTTTTATCTCGTTCATGGTTCACCTCTTACTTGCTATCAAGCAGAAACCATGCCGATTTTTACAAGCTATGTAACTTATTAAAATAAAATGACTTACATATAATCAGATTTCTCAGGGAGAGGTAAAAAGATGAAAAACTTTCCCCCCTGAGAGGTAAATTTTTCAACGATAATATCAATCCGGAGGATAAAAACAAAAGAGGGCGGAACCGTTCCGCCCTCCCGGAGCAAACCTCTTTCGAGGTTTCTGCTGCCTCTCAAGAAGCCTCCGGGCTTCCCTGCTGACAGCATATTCTTCATTATGATCCTTTAGAGCCAATCGCCTGGCTTCTATAATGTTACCTTTATTGAGAAGATCTTCGGCTCAGGTATAACTGTAAGTAATCTATTCTTGCCAGTACCGCTCTTGTATCATCCCTGTTTGACAAGTGCAAACAATTGCCAGTGCTGTAAATACAATTAATCCTATGGATTTCCTGCTAAACACAGATAAAACCTTTAAATAAAAATCTCATTAAAACCGGAAAAAAGAGTTCTTAGCGGCTCTGCCTCAAATGGCAGAAGAGGAGATACTAAATTCTAAGGCGGATATTCTCTTGCTGACTAACAGATCTGATTTCACCATTGAAACGGCTTTCCAGAAAACAGTTTGGATCATGATCCGAATCAAAGTCTAAAAATGACACCTTTGGGAACAGATTTAAAAATCCGGATAATTCTATTCCGGAGCCTCTTGTAATTGCCTGATTATCCACTCCAAAAATATTCTCTACAAATGTACATTCACCGTAATCGTATCCACTGGATAGGCTTGATTCAGATACAGGTTCCATAGCGTTGAAGAACAGAAGCAGGAACAATATATTGAGGAGATTGCGGTTTACAGTACTCATTGAAGAAAAATTATATTCTGCATAAAAGAATATCAACGTCCTTTAAATTTACAATGGAATATATTTAAATGCGCAGACCAACTTTCGAGGATATTCCTGAAATAGTCAAAATCGAGCAGCAATGCTATCCTAACCCCTGGACAAGCAGTCAGTTTGCCGATGAGTTGAACAATCCATATTCCATTCAGATATTAATCACTTCTGAAGGACAAATTGCTGGCTTTACGTTTGCAGTTATTATATGTGATGAACTGCAGATTAATAATCTGTGTGTATCACCACAGTTCAGAAATAAAGGATTCGGTGAAAAGCTTCTTGGCCAGCTTCTCACCCGGGCACGGTCCAAAAAAGCCCATAAAGCCTTTCTTGAAGTCAGAGAAAGCAATCTTCCTGCTTATAACCTTTACAGAAAATACGGCTTTCATACTGATTACAAAAGAAAAGGATTCTACTCAAATGGAGAAACAGCTCTGGTTATGTCTCTTGATTTGTGATATTTGAATACAACGATAAAAAATCGTATTTTTTAAGAGTATTTATTTCTTTTTATTATCATGCAATTCAGTGGAGAGAAGGACATGTCATTGACATTGGCAAACAAGATCACTATTTGCCGCCTGTTATTTGTACCTGTTTACATCCTTCTGCTTGTCTTCTATAATATCAGTGTAAATGAAATCAGCCCTCAGCCAATTCTCAGATGGTCCGCCATTATCCTCTTTATCTTTATGGTATCTCTCGATGCTTTTGATGGATACATTGCAAGGACCAAAGGACAAATCACAAAGTTAGGCACAGTTATTGACCCAGTAGCAGACAAAATTCTTCTGGTCTCATCCCTGATTGTACTATCCGGCTCACCCCATGGCGCATTTAAAATTGACTTTCCGAAATGGTATCTTTTCACTGTAATCAGCAGAGATACTTTCCTCATGATTGGTGCTGCAATTATTCATTTAATTTGCGGAAATGTAATTGTCCAGCCAAGACCGAGCGGGAAAGCTTCTACCTTTTTTCAAATTGTCCTGATACTTTGGATCCTGACAGGACTCCCCCCCACAGCTTTCCCACCGCTTCTGCATATCACTACTGCCCTGATCATCTACTCAACGTTTGGATATTTCCTTGACGGCATGCGACAGCTTAACAAGCCCCGATTTTCCGGGTAAAATCAACCTCTCTCAGTTTCAATAATCCACCCCTGTCATGTACCGTAATACAGCCTTTTCAGGAAATTCAAGTTGATGCTATACGGAAGATAATGTAACTGATGATAATAGAGTGACTTAAATAATAGATAAGGGAAAATTATCTGAAGTAAATAAAATGGCAGAAAACGAGCTCTATTCGCTCTCTGCCTCGATCTTTGGCATCGAACAGTTCCCATGAAACACGGCGCCTTCATTTATCACCAGGTCCCTGGTCTTAAGGTCACCTCTTAACGACGAATTGGCTTCAAGCTCTACCCTGTCCTTTACCGAAAGATTACCTATAACCTTCCCCCCGATAATTGCACTTTTAGCAATTATGTCGGCCTCAACTATACCATTGTTGCCTATGGTTATCACTTCTGTTGTCTCTATCTTTCCCTTAAAGGACCCATCTATTCTCAAACTGTGTGGAACATTAATTGTACCTTCAAATACAGTTCCCTCACCAATTATGGTGTATAATCCTTTGTTTCCCTTATCCATTCTATGCTCCTTTTTTCAGATTATTTCTGATGAACCAGCAGATAGTTGGCCGGATCAACATTCTTCCCATCCTTGAGAATCTCATAATGCAGATGAGGTGCTGTTGAACGCCCGGTGCTTCCAACAAGAGCAATTGCCTGGCCCCTTTTAACATTATCCTGATCTTTTATCAGAATTTGTGAACAATGGCTGTATTTTGTCACAAAACCATGATCATGCCTGATTGTAACACTTAAGCCGTAAAACTTATCGTTCTGTATCGATTCCACTGTCCCATAGGCTGTTGCCCGGATAGGGGTCCCATGGGCTGCAGCAAAATCAAGACCCAGATGCCCCGCCTGTAGCCCTAGCGAATCCTCAGAAAATTGACGCGTAATCCAGCCTTCCACGGGCGGAATATTGGGAATTGATGAAACCATGTCAACTGATTCATCACTGGAAAAAATGGTCTGGGATCTTGTTATCCCCAAGTTATTAACAGCCTCGCCGGCCAACTCACCCTTCTCTATCTCCGGCTTCTTATTCTTTATTTCTGAACTTGTTTTTACTGCCGGAACTGCAAGCTTATGAATGTAAGCAGATAACCTCTCAACATCTTCTAATTTCCGATATAAGCGCTTAAAATTCTGGTTTTCTCTGGATAACTGCTCGTTTTCTATCTTCATCAGGTGCATCAGTTGTAACTTCGCCGCTATTTCACCAGACTTGTAAAGCAGCATAATTAAACCAATTATAAAAAAAATCGTAAATATTATAATAGAGTGGAGTACATATCTTTTTATTTTTAAGGTAAAAGTTTTACCATTATCATCTGGAATAAACATCAATGTATAATGTTTAGACTTGTTCATGCTAACAAAATATCCACTAACCGCACCAGATCTGTTTTGCTGAAATAATTTATCTCGATTCTGCCTTTTTCTGCACTTAACTCCTTGATATCAACAGAGGTACCGAACTTATACCTAAGTCTCCCGAGAACATCTGCCATATCAGGATCTATTTTTTCTTTCTTTTCAACAGGCTGCTTTATCTTCTTTTCTGTTTTACTTCCCTGAGTCTCTTTTTCCACATCTCTTACAGACAACTGCTCATCTACTACTTTTCTGGCCAATACCAGTTGTTTTTCAGTTTGTTCTACAGCGAGCAGTGCCCGGGCATGTCCCATTGTAATCTGCTCTTTTCTTACCATCTGCTGTATTTCATCCGGCAAATTCAACAAACGAAGAGAGTTGGTAATCGCAGTCCTGCTCTTGCCCAACTGTTTTGAAAGCTGATCATGTGTATAATTACATTCAAGAAGAAGTTTCTGGTAAGCAATGGCCTTCTCTATCTCATTTAACTCTTCCCGCTGAATATTCTCAACCAGAGCAAGTTCAAGCATCTCCCTGTCTGTAACCTTGGTTTTTACTATACAGGGAACCTTTTCTCTCTTCAGGTAATTGAACGCACGGAAACGCCTCTCCCCGGAGATGATTTCATAGGAATTTTCTTTCTGCCGTACAACGACAGGCTGCAGAAGTCCCTGATTTTCAATACTTTCGGCAAGCCCTTTAATCTCATCCTCATCGAAATCGATCCTGGGCTGAAAGGGATTGGTTTTAATTGAGGAAAGATCTATTAAATGAATCTCATCGGCACCATTCTGATCTTCACTCTGAGTAGGAATCAGGTTGGAAAGGCCTCTACCGAGAGCTCTTCGTGTCCCTTGTTTGTTCATTCTGCATTATTTCCTTAGCTAAATTGAGATAATTCTCTGCACCTGATGACATGATATCGTACAAAATGATTGGTTTTCCAAAGGATGGGGCTTCACTCAGTTTTACATTTCTGTTTATTGCCACTTCAAACACCCGTCCCGAAAAACAACTCCTTACGTCCTCAGCAACCTGCTTGGAAAGGTTCAATCGGTTATCATACATTGTTAACAGCGCGCCCTCTATCACCAGATTAGAATTAAGGCTTTTCTGAACGAGACGGATTGTGTTGAGCAGCTCCGCTAATCCTTCCAATGCATAATACTCACATTGAATAGGGATCAGAACAGAATCCGCTGCTGTTAAAACATTAACAGTTAACAGGCCCAAAGATGGTGGAGAATCGATTATTATATAATCATATTTATCTCTCACGGTAGATATTGCCGTATCCAACCGTTTTTCGCGGGCTATGGTGTTCACCAGTTCAATCTCTGCTCCTGCAAGGTCGGGTGTAGCCGGAGCAATATCCAAATACTGAATCTGTCCACAGTCTACAATTATGTTTTCCATGTTTACAGCTTCAGATCCGTCTATATTTCCGGTCATTACATCATAAATCGATGCATCCAGATCATTTTTATCAAGTCCCAGACCGGTAGTTGCATTGGACTGAGGGTCCATATCTATAAGGAGAGTTTTTCTTTCAGCTGCCGACAGGCATGCGGCAAGATTAATTGAAGTAGTTGTTTTACCAACACCACCCTTTTGATTACAAACGGCTATAACTTTAGCCACAGAAATTCCCCTTAGTCTAAAATATCAACAACTTATCCACACTCATTTTACCAAACAAACAGTGCCATCTGACATGTGTAGAAAAAGCATAAAATCAATGATTTAAAGAGCTCTTCAAATTTACGAAAGTTGTACTGTTATTACTTTTCAACACTCTATCCAAGAACTTCTAAAGAAACCAGGTTCAGACCCATAATCTGGTTACCCAGATCATATTCTGCTATTTCACTGATTTTAATTCCGTCCTTTTCTTTATTTGCAGTTATGAAATCAAGTTCTGATGCAAACTGTTTAGTCTTAAAAGTATACATATGTCCATCAGGTACAAGAAGTGGCTTTGCAAGCTGAGAGAATTTTTGCAAAGATCCGACCCCGCGGCTTAAAACATAATCGAACCTTTTCTCCTGAGGGTCCAGTTTCTCTGCTTTCCCATTGAAAATAGAAAGGTTCTCAAAATTCAATTCTTTTTTGACTTCTTTAAGAAATGATGCTCTCTGGCGATTAGACTCTGCCAGAACAAAAGTAAGATCGGGCCTGAATATTCGAATGGGAATCGAGGGGAATCCGCCGCCTGCACCAATATCCAGAATTGTCGCATTCTTTTTAAATCCAAACAGAAGAAGAGGCTGCAGAGAATCACAAAAATGACGTAGAAAAAGTATCCCTTCATCATTTTTAGGGACCAGCCCAGCGGCTTCATTGTTTTTTAAAATCAGACAGGTGTAAGCAAGAATAAGCTCTCTCTGGTCTAAATCAGGTGTTAGTCCCAGACGCTCAAGCTCCTTAAGCTCATAACAAGCTTTAGCTCTGTTGAGGAATGGTTTTAGTGCTTTGTTCATACGCCACTTTCCATTGTTTCACGTGAAACCTATTAATGACGGTATTTTGTGAGATGAATAGTCAAAACTGAAATATCAGATGGGGTAACCCCCGGAATTCTTGATGCCTGGCCGAGAGTCTGTGGCCTGATCTTTTTGAGCTTACTTTTTGTTTCATTAAGTAATCCACAGATCTGATCATAGTCTATCTTGTCAGGTATAATTGCCGATTCATATTTCTTCATTTTTTCTATCTCAGAAAGATGCTTTTCTATGAATCCCTGGTATTTGACATCCGATTCTATAGATATTTTTAGAAATTCATTATCTACTGAATCAATATTTATAAATTGTAATATATCATCTATGCTGATTTCCGGCCTTTTAAGAAGGTCTGATGCATTTACAGGTTTACTGATCTTTTCATCTCTGCAATCATTCCATTCTTCCGGATAAATCTTATGAGACTTAAATCTCTCGATTACGTCTTTCTTCTTTTCCCATATTCTCCTTCTCTTTTCATATACTTCTTTTTCAAGATATCCAGAATTGAAGGCTAAAGGCATCAGTCTCTCATCACAATTGTCTTGTCTTAAAATCAATCTGTATTCTGCCCTG
>JAAYYB010000122.1 GCA_012515615.1 Fibrobacter sp. | reverse complement strand
GAGATTATGCATTAACTCGTTAAATCCGAAACTCACCTCTGGGGAAAACGATTACTGGAGATATCCCGACACTACTTTTGAAACATCGTCAGCTTTTTCCTCACACGGAATCTTATCTTGAGCAATCATTACAACCTCATTTTTGACCGAAATCTGATAAAATACCAAAATCCAGGCAGACTCTGGGTGCAGCTTTGTTTCCAGGAAGTAGCTGACATTTAATTGCTACTTGACTAAAAAAGTATACACTCCCTCGTCTCGGTTCTGTAGAATCTACATTAGCATTAATTTCCTTTCATTCGATATCATAGGAGCTTACAGATGCATTCTGCAATAGTTATAAAACAGATAGTTAATTCTGAAAAAATAGTGCTCTCGTTTCCTGAAATCAAAAAGATGATCGGAAGAGAAGTGGAGATTATAGTTCTTGTGGAGGGAGAGCTTGAGGACAGCACTGTTCCACCCAGAGCATTGCAGAACTCAGGTCATGTTGCAGGATCAGTCATTCTCGATGAGGAAGCAATGCGGCAGATACTTGAGAACCGTTTACGGTAATTTTTACCGGGTGGTATGGATACGATGTCATATTGCCCGTGCTTATTTTATTTGTATCTGACTTTGTGCGCCAGAATAGTTAATGCAAGTAGCAATGTAACAAGATTCGATATTATTATTGGCCAGTCCATCAGGATCAACCCGTAGATAAGCCATAGGAGCACACCCAGAGAAAAAAGCAGAAACATTATTAACGAGAGGTCTTTTGTAGAATGAGTTCTCCAGACCTTAATGACTTGAGGTAAAAAAGAAATAGTTGTAAGTGCTCCGCCCATCAATCCGATCAGGATCTCTAATTTCATCTGAATCCACCTGAATAGTATTAAAGCACTTGTGGTTCTGGACTCCAACGATGAAAAAATACATCCTGCTTATCAGAATGTGCAGCACACTGAGCTACGAGGTGAAACTGAGACTGAACCTGATAAAATTGAACCTCTGGGGCGAAACCGTAACTAACTTACCGCCGTGTTAGGTTTTAACAAATTCCTTATTTATTTTTATGAAAATCGATGTAATCAAAATCAGGAGCAAACATGTTCGGTTGTCATTTTGGTAAACTCTTTCAGGTTTCTGTTGCTGGTGGTTCTTACCAGGAAGGCTTAACCTCTCTTATACAGGGGGTACCGCCGGGTATTCTTTTAAATGAACAGGAAATCTATGGTGACCTTTTGCTGAGAAAACCCGGTACAGACGAACTCTCATCGCCCCGTAAAGAGCCTGATCTGCCTGTGATCTACACTGGTCTTAATGCCGCGGACACAATTGAGGGCGCAGGAAACGAAAACCACACAAACGGCACGCCAATAACTGTACTTATTCCAAACCTTGACCGTCATTTCATTCACATAAAGCAATACCAGGATACAAACCGGACACCTCGTCCCGGGCATGCGTCATTTGCTTCTTTTGCGAAGTACGGCCCGGATGACGATGCGATTGGAGCGGGAATTTTCAGTGGACGTTATACTTCTGCAATAGTGGCCGCCGGCTATATAGCAAAGAAAGTCCTGCAGTTATCAGGGATAAAGGTATTCTCTTACGTTAAAGAGATGGGAGGCGTCGGCTGCCCTGAGATAAACCATGAAATTGTAAGTAAATATACCGATAATTACAAACAGATGCGTATGGATTTTGACCCGTTTTACCAGGAAATTTATGTTAAGAAACGGGTAAACATGTCAATGCGGTATCTTGATAAAATGCGAGTTTTCTCTGAGATCGAAAAGGAAATTGACATCATACGCGATAAAGCCCCGTCTATAGATAAAAAGCAAATTATAGATAAGTACGGTGTGCATCCGGTTCTTAACTGCCCGGACCTGGAGGCGGCTCAGGAAATGGTCGATGCTGTAAACAGAATTTCTGCAACAGGCGATTCTGCAGGAGGAGTTGTAGAAGTGATAGCAACCGGAATACCGGTAGGGATGGGAGAGCCGGTTTTTGAAAAACTTGATGCAGAACTTGGCAGAATGCTTGGTATAGCGGCAGTCAAAGGGGTTGAAATCGGGGCCGGTTTTGCTGTTAAGAACATGACTGGTTACCAGTCTAACGACAGAATGCATTCTGAAAACGGGAAAGTTGTATTTGATTCAAACAATGCAGGTGGCATAACAGGCGGGCTTACTACCGGACAGCACATAATTGCACGTCTTGCGGTTAAACCTACACCTACAATCGATAGAAAACAGAATACTGTAGATAAGTATACTCAAGAAAATAAAGAACTGGCAGCTATCACCAGACGTGACCCGACAATTGTTGCCAGGATCTGGCCTGTTGCAGAAAATTTCACTGCTCTGGTGCTTCTCGATCAGCTGATTGCTCATATGGGATATCAAGCATTGAGAAAAACAGTTAAGAGCTGATATTCAGGACTGTTCCTATAGAGAACTCAATAAAGTATCTTTGAATTTAAGCGTTTTGATTTTGCTGTTCAGTCACCATATATATGAACTAAATCAGTAAATTTTTCCACTAAAATCGGAAATGCAGAAATAGCAGGAAGGGTAAATATGCAAAAAATCTGGAAGTTTTTGTTGGTTTGTTCGCTAAGTACACTTTCCTTTCAGCAGGGAACTGTTTTTGCCCAGGATGATGACTTCGGGGGTGGATTAGATGATTGGCCGGATGAATCAGAACTGGAATCTCTGGAGAGCGAGTTCGGCGAAGAGAGCGCAACTCCACCTCCCCCGCCGCCGCCCGAAAAACCGAAAAGTACGACGATTCCATCGCAAGGATCAAATGAAAAAGCTGCTGTAACTCCTAAAATAACAGAGACGCCCAAAACAGCTGAAACGCCTAAGCCTGCATCTTCTTCCATTTACACGCAGTCCAGGACTATAAAATCAACAACTTCTACACCAGAGACGCCTGTTGAAGAAACTATCTCTGAAACAGCACCCGCGCCGTCAGCATCTTTGCCGACAGTTTCGCCGGGTACAACTGTATCAAAAGCCAGCCCACCCTTCATTCTTATTTCAAGACCGGTTTATGCTCCTTATTCAGAAGAACAAAAAACCATGTATATCGCCGCAGTCGCGGAAACCTATTTTCACTTCAAAATAGGTGCGCTCCCGGGGATTCAGGTTCTTCCACAGGAAAAAATCGCAAACAACGTTCAATACTTTAGAGATTTTTCCCGCCGTATATCCAGAACATCCTACATTGAAGTCGCTAAAAAACTGGGTGTAACTTATCTGTTCTACCAGGAATATGAACCTAAGGGGAAAAATGTAAAATTTGATCTTGAGCTTTATTCGATCTCCGAGAACAAAAAATTGTTATCCAGCACTCATGAATTTTCTCTGCAGGAATTCGAGGATGGATTGTTTGACTGTGTTAATGAGATCGCAACATCTCTGATCGGTACTATCCCGGCAGATGCTCAGCAGATACTGGCCACAGAAATTCTGGGGAAAAACTCCAAAGCAATAGAGGCTCTTGGAAATCAGATCGTTTCTGTTGGAGATTTCTCTCAAAAAGGTGCAGAAACAGCTGTAAACGGCTTTGAGAAGATAGTAAATCAGAATTCACAAATACATGCGGCCAGATTTGTAACTGCCTCTATTTGTGCTAAAGCTAAGCAATACGACAAAGCCATTGATCATCAGAAAGAGCTCATCTCAGCTTTCGGAAGCTCTTATCCTGCACTGAACCTGCAGTTAGCATCCTATTACCGTCAAGCTGGTAAGTTTAACGATGCTCTTGACGCAGCAGAGGATGCTTCACGCGCAAAATATCTCCAGCTGCCGGCAAGTGCAGAAAGAGCCAGAATTTATGAGGCCAAAGGAGACCTGAGCAGAGCAAAAAGTGAATATCTTTCGGTTCTTCAAAAAGGCGGAGAAGACGGTGAAATTTATTTTCAGCTCGCACTTGTCAGCATAGGATTGAACAATCTCTCTGAGAGCTCCAACTACCTCTCAAAGGCTGCATCAGCCGGAAGAGAACTGGACAGAGGAGATCATTATGACATCGGCTTGAGATATGCATCTCTGGGCAGCGCAAATGAACGGGCTATTGAATCTTTCAGAAACAGCCTTGGAATCCAGCAGGATAATGAGGATGCCTGGAGACAAATGGCTGACCTTTATTTAAAAATGCGCCAGGATAGTGCTGCAGCTGAATGTTATCTAAGCCTGTTCCATATCAATAATAATGCCTATAAAGATTTTCTGCCCAAAGCAGGTATGATGTTTGAAGGGCTGGGCATGATGGATCGGGCAAAAGACGTCTATTCTCTTTTCCTGGCAAGAAAATACTCTGACGTTGAAGTCTCTGTAAGGCTGGCAAAAATAGAGGTTCAGCAGGGAAACTGCAAGGGCGCGGTAGAACTCGTTGAAGGTATGGACACTCTCGCCGGTGTTGGAATGGAAGTAAAGAAAATAATGGATCAGTGCGGTCAGCCTGAAAGAAGGGTTGTCGTTCCCACCGAAACAGGGGGACGCAAAGGCTGGGTTTCTGTTTTCATCTGGAGAGTGGCGTCAGGAGTAATAACTGCAGGAGCTGCGGGGGTTGGCTATTACAGCGAAAAGCAGGTCTCGGAAAAATATGCAGAATACCAGGCCACTGGAGTTGACAGAGTTGATAACCTTAACACAGTTAACAATCTTCACAATCAGATAGAACAATGGAAACTTTACAGGAACATCTCTTACACCGCTCTTGGTGTTGCCGGTCTGAGTTTCGCATTATCCATACCTTTGCCAATAATTTTATCGAAAAGGTGAGGTGAATATGAATACAACATTGAAGGCCTTAAGTGCCCTGGCTGCTTTTTCCATCTTATTTTTAAGCTGCACCGATGTTCAGTTCAATCATCCCCTGGATGCCAAGGGGACAAGCTATATTGGAATCGATCCGACTGCCCCTGGTTATGATCCTATTAACGATCCGCTTGCCGATAATAATGGCAATGGTATCCTTAACTATAGAGACCCGACCTGGGGTGGTTACGTAAGAGACACGACAAAACCCGTTATCACCATTCTCAGTGATAACCCTGCAAGAATACCGGAAAAAGATCCGGAGAACAAATTAGCCTTTTTTTCGAAACAGGTCAATGCAGCTGATGATCGTGACGGACCAATTACAGACCGCGTAGTCTGCACCTATAATTTTCCGAACTTTACCCCCGGTACCTATCAAATGAGATATACCGTATGTGATCTTGAAGGAAACTGCGATACAGCTTTCCGCGAGATTATCATATATGCTATAGATGTTGTTGATACAACCGGTCCGCTGATCACACTCAATGGATTTGTAACCGTTGAAATTACTGTCGGCGGTACCTGGACCGACCCCGGTGCTGAAGCCTGGGATATGGGAGATCAAAAGGCATGTGAGGTTACCATAAGCGGCACTGTTGATTCTAATAAAGAGGGGGCCTATACTCTCACTTACACATCAACGGATACAAAAGGGAACAAATCAACCAAGACTCGCACTGTAAATGTTGTACCCGGAACGACGACCGATAATAAACGTCCTGTTATTACGCTCAATCCTCCTGACAGTGTATTTCTGGATGTGGGCCAGGCGTACGTTGAGCCCGGATACACGGCAACAGATGATCCGGATGGAGATGTCACGGCAAACGTTGTTGTCCAAAACCCGGTCGATATTAACGTTGCAGGAATATACAGAGTCTCATACTCAGTTTCTGACAAGGCAGGCAACACTGCCTCAATCCGCCGGTATGTAAAAGTTGGCGACGGTGGTCTGATTGATGACCCTGATCCTCCTGTTATTACCCTGGTGGGCGGTAATAGTGTGAAAATGTCTGTTGGTTCCCCATGGGTAGACCCTGGGTGTAAAGCTATGGATGAAGTTGACGGTGACCTCAGTGCCGGTGTCAAAGTAACCGGCGAAGTCAATACGGCTGTTGAAGGTACATATAAAGTTACCTACACAGTGTCTGATGCCGCCGGGAATGAAGCAACAGCAGAAAGGACCGTGGTAGTATCTAAATCTGGTGGTGGAACGCCACCCGAAATTAAGCTCATTGGCGATAACCCGGATACGATCACAGTCGGTAAAGCCTGGAAAGATCCAGGGTGTTTGGCCACTGATGGAGAGGACGGTAATCTCACATCTAAAGTGACGAAAACCGGAACTGTGGACACTCTCACAGAAGGCACCTACACGATTACTTACTCAGTAACTGATAAGGATTTAAACAAAACAGAAGTAACCAGAACGGTTCTTGTTACTTCTGTTGTTACTCTGTTCCAGAAGTATGGAGTGCCATCCCCGGATCCTCTTCCCAAAGTCAGCAATACAATATTTGAGAACAAAATCATCGAAGGTGATGTTGACCAGGATTTGCTCTACTCAGTTACCAAGTTTACACTGAATTGGGACCCGCCTTACAGTTTTCAATTCGCTCTTAACTATAGTGTACCACCACATTATTTGGATTTAAAACCTGAGAACACATTTGGCTCTGCAAAGCCGGGTTTTACACTTGAAGGATCACAGGTTGAAGGCTTGGATGGTAAATACTACATAGTAATGCAGGATGATAATTGTATCTGGGTAAGAGAAGACGGCTCTTTTGCGATTATCTGGTCGCCTTGATGTTTTGCAGTATAGAAAGAATAAAGGGCACCTAAAGTGCCCTTTATTTTTCCTCATTTCTGATGTAAAATTCCAATTTTTCAGCAAATTCATTCAGCTTATCTTTCAGAATTTTCATGTAGAACCAATTGACTGACTTATCAAAAGAGACCATCTGAACATATTCAATTGTAGAGTATTCCATCTCGCTTTTAACATCATACCGTGCCTGATAATCAATGATACGGGGAAAAAGTTTATTGCTTTGATTGAAACTTCTCATTTCTATTTTGACCAGACCGCTTTCCGGTACAAGAGTGCGTTTATAGATAGAACGGCTTGAGTAGATGAGGTATTTGATCGATATCTCAATCTCGTAATAGTTTGCGGAATCTCTAAGCATTTTCTGTTTTGATGCATCGGATGAATACGCGTTAACATGTTTGAAATCATAAAGCAGCTCAAGCAGTTTTTCTACAGACAGGCTGCTTTTGATTGTTAAATTGAATCTGTAATTTTTTTCTGAATGATTGAATGCGGATTGATTGGCCAATGAGGTAACGGGAGAGAACAAAGAAAGAGCCGACAGTAATATTAAAATAGAAAAGCGCATGTTTTCTCCTGTCCGGAATGGACATCCGGATCAGGGCAGATCTAAAGGAGTATCATCGTGCAGCTCCTCTGGATTCTGCCAGAATGATTCTTCTACACCCGCATTAAAGATCAAAACACATGCCGCAAGATATCGAAAAGTATGCAATATATCGGCGTTTAAGTGCGTAGTATAGTCAGCGGCAGCGAAAGCTGCCAACCTCCTTCTTATGGGTGAAGGTGCTTGAAATCCCTGTCCGGATATACCGGACAGGGATTTTTTT
>JAAYYB010000121.1 GCA_012515615.1 Fibrobacter sp. | reverse complement strand
GCCGTATGCCTTAATAGGGCACGTACGGTTCTGAGAGGGGGACGGCCAGTAATGGCCGTTTCTACCTCACCCGCAAGACCGGCGTCTTCGACGGGCTGGAGCGAAAGAGGGGGCACCCTCTTCCAAAAGCTCTTTATTCTCGATCTGACATCATGGTATTTGGGGAACACCCTCTTTCAAAAAATCATTATTCCCTCTCTGACATCATGGTATTGGGGGCACCCTCTTCCAAAAAGTTTTTCTTCTTATTTTAATCTGTAATATCGGACAGAAACCGACAATTACATATTCCAGGAGCCAGAAAAGGTAAGAAATATCCTGTAAAAATTAATTTGAATGATAATCTTATACATTTTATATGCAAAAAATAGTGTGAGAAGTTATATTACACTTTTGGCCAATGATTTTGGAGATCATTACTCATCCTGCTGATTTATTTCCCGAAGGTAAAAGAATTACAGGAGAGATTCGCTGAGTTCGGCGCAATTTTGGGTATTGAAAGCAATGAAGGCCTGTTTTTATATTTGATAACAAATGAGCGCCAGTAGCTCAGTTGGATAGAGCGTCGGCCTCCGAAGCCGAAGGCCACAGGTTCGACTCCTGTCTGGCGTAGTTGAATAAATTTTAACCTGGAAAACACCTACAAAGGAGGTTATTATTAACTTCCGTCTAAAAACCCTGGGGCTTTTTGACATCGTTCAGCCTGTGCTTGAAGAGGCAGAGGTATTTGATTCCAATCTTCTGAAAGAATCTATCAACAACTACATTGCTTCAGGAAAGCGCAATTTCGCTATTGACCTGACACCGTTGGATTATATCTATTCGGACACTATCAATGTGTTGATGGCGCTCAACAAGCGGGTTCTGGATGTCAGCGGCCGTCTGGCGCTTCTTGGACCGCAGCCTGAAGTGTTGCAGATACTTAAACGTGCAGGAATTCATAATATCCTGCGGGTATTTGAAACTGAAACTGACCTGATGAAGACATCTGAAGACATAATCCTTCAGACATCCAGTTTCAAAATGGAAGATATTCAGGCCATAGCCGAATCAGCTCCACATCAGTCAGAATTTGATCAGCTCAGGTCGGAGATCGGGTCTGTTTTTGGATCTCATGATGTGCCGCAGGAGCCTGTAACGCAGCGACCGAGGCCATCTGCACCGGTGCCGCCGCCTCCGCCTGTTCATCAAGAGCCGGCATTCGGTGGATCATTTGAGCAGGAATTTACGGCTCCACCACAGGAGAATTTCTCCAGGCCGTCAATGCCGCCGCAGTTTGCTCCTCCATCACCACAGATGGGTTTTGGGTCATATCCGCAGCAGCCGCAGTTCCAGAGCCGTCAGTTTACGCCACCGCCGTCTAAACCACCGGTTCCGCAGACACCAGCTTTTGAACCGGTACAAAAGGCTCCACAGCATTCCTTTGTCCCGCCGGAAGCGACAAATCAGTCCGATTTTTCATCAATGCGGCCGGAGACACAGCGTTTTCCTACGGCGCCTGTTCCTCCATTAAAACCTATGCAGCCGCACAAACCAGAACCATTTATCACCGAAGAGGCAGATAAGGATCTGGAGGATTTTGAAGTTCCTGCAAAGAAGAAACAAAAGAAAGTCCGGGATGAATTTGATGCCGGTGATGAACTCTTTGATGATGAAGTCAAAAAGAAATCTCCGGTACCGATGCTTTTGCTTTTACTTCTGATCCTTGCTGCAGGTGGTGCAGGAGTGTATTTCGGATTGACCAAGATGAGCAAAAAGCCGCAGGCACCTGTAGCAACATCGGCTCCTGCAGTTTCTCAAACCCCGGCTCCATCAACAACACCTGCGCCGGAACCGGTTGCAGAAGAGAAGAAGCCGGAAGAACCGCCGCCTCCTCCGCCCGAACCGGAAAAACCGGCTGTTGTGGAGAAAAAGGCTGCTCCGCGCAAGACTGCATCCAGACCTGCATCGACACCGCGGCCTGCTGCAACGTCAACGTCTAATCAGGTGACAATCACCTCTGTGCCGACCGGTGCAACCGTTACAATTAACGGTCAGAGAATGGGAACTACACCATTTACCTGGTCAAAACCGGCTTTCGGTCAGTCGAATATCAGGTTAACAAAAGATGGTTACGAAGAATCTTCAAAGACAATTGAGTTTACAGGTGGAACATCAAGAGAGTCTTTTACATTGTCAAAAGCTGCTTATGTTGCGCCGCCTCCGCCCCCGCCGTCTCAGCCGGTTGTCAAAGCGGAGCCGAAGATAACGCCGCCACCGCCTGCACCGGAACCGGATGATTTCAGCCTGCCTGAACCGGAACCTGCAGCACCGCCGCCTGCGCCTGCACCGGTAGTCTCGGGAGGAGGAGGGGATGCGTCCATCTTTATCGCATCAATACCACCTGTAGCGGATGTTTATCTTGATGGAAAGCTGATGGGTAAGACTAACGTTTCCGAGCTGAAGCTTCCTGTGGGCACCTACACCCTCAGATTTGTCAAGGGTGCTAAAGAGATGTCCAAAACGGTTACCCTTACAGCCGGAAAGAACCCGTCACAGATGGTCCGGCTGCCCTGATTAACAGTAAATAGAAGATGCTGGATAAAAGAAAAACAAACCGGAGGCGGAAAATTCCGCTTATCCGGTTTTTTATTTTCCTTTCCGCCGCTGTACTGGTCATGAGAGCCCTGAAAAGTACTCAGGATACTGAGACTGCCAGTGAGGCATCAATCGCACCGCTGAGCCGGATAGACAAACAGCTGGAACAGAGGATCGAAAAACCACTGACAGAGTATCTGAGTCAGTTTACTCATGTAGTAAAACCGGGAGAGACATTCTACGGGATATTATCCGGGTTTGAGGTTTCACTTCAAGGGGCGAACGATGTTTACCAGTCACTTAAGCCTCTGGGATTTCCGGCACTGTTCCCCGGTGACTCCCTTGTAATAAACAGGGATTCATCAGGGGTACTGCAAAAGCTGGAGCTGCTGAGTAAATGCAGGTACAGGTATCAGGTCTGCTGCAGCGATTCTTCAATCAAGGCCCAGAAATGCTCTCTTGCAGTTTCTACATATACATGTATGGTGAACGGGGTACTTGAGACTTCTCTTTCGGAGCACATGAATCAGTTTGGGGTCAGCGATGCTATCACAAGTAAATTTGCCGATATTTTTGCATGGGACATTAACTTTTTTCTGGATCCGCGCAAAGGCGACAGGTTTCAGATTCTTTTTGAAAAGAATTATGCAGAAGGCAAATTTATCGGGTATGGTGATGTGCTTGCGGCCAGGTATGTAAGCGGCCGGAAAGAGTTTCTGGCTTTTGGACTGAAGGACAGCGAAGGCAGAATTAAATATTATGATGCAAACGGGAAATCGGTACAGAAACAGTTTTTGAAGGCTCCGCTGAGTTATTCCCGGATCTCATCGGGATTTACTTTCCGCAGGAAGCATCCTGTTCTTGGCTATTACCGTCCGCACCTTGGAGTTGACTACGCGGCACCACGCGGTACCCCGGTGTATGCGTCGGCTGATGGGAAGGTGTCGTTTTCGGGGCGCAAGGGGGACTTCGGGAATCTGGTTATTCTCACTCATGGAGGTGCATATGAGACCTACTACGGGCATCTGCACACTATCTCCTCAAAAGCCGGAAGTGGTTTATATGTTAAGCAGGGTGATTTGATAGGAACAGTGGGATCAACCGGGATGTCCACGGGTCCGCACCTTGATTATCGTATGAAAAGGTCCGGGAATTTTGTGAACCCGGCCTCTATCATCATGCCGTCGAACAGCAGTGTTGAATCGGCACGGAAAGTGGAGTTTGATGCGCTTAAGAACGCGTTATCCGCATCTTTCGAGCTTCGTTTCCCGGGCAGAACCGGGTTACATGTTTTAGAGATAAACACACCGGAATCAGGGGAACCGATGGTTCACCAGGTGATCCGGACAACAGATGGCGGGGATGATGGCGGCAAGTCAGGTACTTGATAGGATCAGAAAAGAGATAATCGGCAGCGGCGTAGATACGCGCTATCCTGTCGGTGCATACGAATTTGTGCTGAGCGGACTCGATTTTTACCTGACCAACATAGGCGAGAAGCGTCATGTAAGCGGCCAGGAGTTTTCAGCGGGACTCCTGAATTTCGCGCACAAGCAGTTCGGGCTCCTGGCGCCGGAAGTGCTTGATTTTTATGGTATTAAAGCGACAGATGATTTCGGGAATATCGTTTACAACATGATAGAACTGGGTATCATGAGCAGGACATCTGATGACCGGATTGAAGATTTCAATGGTGTGGTTGAAATAAAGGAATTTTTCAAGGATAAAGAGTGTTTGAAGATAGATCCGGAATTTATAAAAAGAATAAAAGGTGCTTGATGCAGGTGCGGTAAACAACTATTTTTTGATGACCTTTGAAAGTTTTGTGCCGCTTTAGCTCAGTCGGTAGAGCAAGGGACTGAAAATCCCTGTGTCCGCAGTTCGATTCTGCGAGGCGGCATTTACAAAAATATAAGCCCTGGATATCTTTATTAGCTGGTATCCGGGGTTTTTTTTTGGTCGCAAGTCACAAGTTGCAAGTCGCAAGTTGCAAGTCACAAGTCAAGAGATAAGAGTTAAGAAGTTTTTTGGAAGAGGGTGTCCCCTCTTGCGCTCCAGCCCGGTTAGGAAACCGGTCTTCCGCTATCACCCCTTGTTGTCCACCAGTTGTGAAGACAGGTATCACTATCACATTTGCAAACGTCCTTGCGGCCGCACCGGCGAACTGGTGGTAGATTAAAACTT
>JAAYYB010000120.1 GCA_012515615.1 Fibrobacter sp. | reverse complement strand
TACTGGTAGACAGTGGCGCCGCAACCGTCCTGAATGGCTTTTTTCCCTGAAAGTTCCACCTCAGGATTACGGTAATTATAGTTCCTTACCACCACGCTTCCAGGTATAACCTTCTTTCTGCAGCTTAAGCTGAACACCGATTCAACCTGTTCATAACCACTGCTTTTATCCAGTCCCGAAACTGGTTTGTAAACCACATCCGCACCATCAATCAAACAAAACTCTGCCGGATCATCGGTGATGATCAATTCTTCACTCGACGCACCATTTTCTATTTCATCAGCACAAAGAGCACCTTCACGGAACATGTACCATACCCCTGCACTCTCCATAAGCCTCGATATGAAATTGAGGTCCGATTCTGCGTACTGTACGACAAATTCCTGCTGAGGTGCGTTCCCGATCTTTATCTGATAGTCACCTATGGAATTTTCATCAAGGATTGTTTTAACGATATCGGCAATTGTTACTTTCTGGAAGATCCGCGACTGAATATTCAATCCGGCTTTCCACAGCCGAGGTACCAGTACCGCACTGTAGAGACAGTAGTCTGTGCACTTGTCAATAATTTGAAATTCACTCACAACACCCGAATAAGGGATGCAACTTTTTTCGTCCAGAATAAAGAGAGTAGCGCGCCCCCCCACAACATCATCGGGGGAGATCTGATCATCGTTTGAACACAAAGAGATTTCAAATCGATATGGATTTGAGATCTGTTCTTTGCCGGTGAATCCGGCCACCCGGAAAAGATTTTTGTCCAGATCACCGCAGAAAAACCGAAAACGGGTTTCATTTGCCTTTGGCATCAACCCTCCCGGAGTTTGTGTGTTGGTGTCTAAAATCAGATAAATTTTGGAAAGCGGAGAAGTACTTCTACAAGGACTAATATATAAAATAAAGAGAGCCGTGGGATAAAAAAGGTTCAACGTTCAGAGGTTCAACGTTCAGAGGTTCGGAGGTTCGGAGTTAATAAAATGCTGCAATGTTAAAACAGGAGACACAGTTCCGCGCCCCTGGTCTCCTTGTCGAAGGGTAAATCGCCCTGATCTATTATCCAGCTACAGTTTCAGCAAACTCAGATGCAGCAAGCTCTACGCCACGGAGGTTATTGATATTGTAAACGGTGGTTTCTTTACTGAATCCATTTACACGGGACAAACCAGAGAGTACACGTCCGGGACCGACCTCAAAAATTGCGCTCACCCCTTCGCTGCGGATGTAATCCATTGACTCGCGCCAGAAAACCGGGCTTGTGAGCTGCCAGGTAACAAGATGTTTTATAGTGGTAGGATGTGTTTCCGGTTTTGCGGTGGCATTCATCACCATAGGAACCAAAGGGATCTGGAATTTGATCTCTTCGGCCCACTGTTCAAATTCATAGCGGACATCATTGAGAAACGGGCTGTGCCACGGCCCGATTACATTGACCCGTTTGCATTTACCGGATTTTTCCTCATTGACCCGTTCGGCGAACTTATCAAGCAGTTTATTGTCACCGGAGATCACAACCTGACCCGGGGCATTATCATTTGCCAGTACAATCCGGCCCGGCTCATTCATCTCTTCAATGTATTTCTCTATTGTTTCAATCTGCATGAACATCACAGCCATCATCCCGCCCTCGACCTGCGAGGCGACCTTATCCATGAGCTCACCGCGTTTAGCGGCTATCGTTACTGCAACACCTGGCTCTACAACTCCAGATGCAGCGAGTGAGGCGATTTCGCCCAGTGAGTGCCCGAGTACCAGGTCGGGTGATATTCCGTATTCAGAGAGACGGTTCAGGTAACCAAGACATACAGCCACAAGTGAGGGCTGAAGAAACCTTGCCTGCATCAACTGACGCTCCGGACCGCGCAAACAGAGCCTTTGCAGGTCCTCATGCACGATATCACTGCCCAGTTCAATAAGTGAACGGAAAAAAGCATCATCCTTAAGATCATGCCCCATGCCGATTTCCTGAGATCCCTGTCCGGGAAACATGAAAACTTTTCTATCTGTCATGCAACAGTCCCCGTCAAACCGCCATCAACAACAATGGTCTGGCCAATAATGTAAGATGAGTCTTCAGAAGCAAGAAAAGCAACTGCTCTGGCAACTTCTGACGGTTTTCCAAAGCGGTGCAGAAGAATTCTGTCAAGGTTCTGGTGTTTTATCTGGCGCGGCATTCTGGCTGTCATGTCTGTTTCGATAAATCCAGGAACAACCGCATTCACTCTTATTCCTTTAGGTCCAAGTTCAGCAGCAAGCGCGCGTGAAAAAGAGAGAAGCGCCCCTTTAGAAGCGGCATAATTTGTCTGACCGGCTATTCCAAGAAGCCCTGAAACAGAGGAGATATTTATTATTGTACCCTGTCTGGCAGTCATCATCGGCCTGCAGACAGCCTTTGCCCACCTGAATGCCCCGTTGATATTTGTATCGAGAACCTTTGTCCACTCCTCCTGAGGCATCATCATTATAAACTGATCGGATGTAATACCCGCATTGTTTACCAGAATATCAATTTTTCCTTCTGATGCAACAATCGAATCAACTGCAGAGGCAATTTGTTCGCCATCAGTCTGGGAGCATTTCACTTTTACAGCCCCGCTTGCCTTTTCGACTTCAGCAGCCTCTTCATCACTGCGGTTATAAGTAAAGAAAACCTTTGCCCCTCTTGAGGCAAGCTCAGAAACGACGGCGGTTCCGATACCACGGGACCCGCCGGTTACAATTGCCACCTTTTCCTGAAGATCGTTTTTCTGATTCATTCTGTTCTTTTCTCTTCAGATCTCCGATTTACCCAGCTTTTTTGAGGCTGAGCAACCATAATGTCTATTTTACAGAGTATTGAGCTATTAGTAAATAAAAAATTCTCATTATAAATTCTACTTCAAATTCTGATATCTGGTCCACAAATCCGCAGGCCATTCTTTTAAAAGCTTCTTTGATGGAAATTCAATCAAAGTTACCGTTGACTCTCCATCTGCGATTTCCTCTCTGGTCTTCTCATTGACCAGAGAATGGGAAAATTTCAATTTCCCCTGATAAACCGGCACTATTTTGTGTATTGTAGTCAAGAGTAAACTGTCACCGAATCCCGCGAATTTATAATATCTGCAGATATTTTCCACCACAGGAGCTGCGACGCCAAGCTCAGTGGCATCCTGAAGGGCAATGACCTCCTGCATTATCTGCAGGCGTCCCTCTTCAAACCAATGGAAATATTCACAGTTATGCACAACACCCATCATGTCTACCTGGTGAAAGCCGGGTGTGAGCTTGACTCTGCGGATTATTGAACGCTGGTTGGCTGACATAGAATAAACTGAACCACCCCGCGGAAGAAAAAGAGTTCAGATTTCGTCAAGTTTGACAGAAAGACTTTTGGGTATGATCGGTGGCATGGAAATCGTTCCGATCTGAGGTCCGCCTGGTGAACCCGCATTAAAGGTGAGACCTGCAAAGGCATAGTCTATATCAAACAGAGCCAGTCCAAGCACAGAATCCAGGGTATAGGAATAACAGGATGTCTGTACTTCTGCGATCTGCTTGTCACCATAAAAAACCGGCATTCCTGCTGAAAGAGGATTATCTTTGTTGGAACGGACCCCGATAATTTTCTTCTTTAATCCATCCTTGCGTCTGGAAAGGATAGCATCACGACCGGTAAACTGCTCTTTGTCAAAATCGATCATCCACTGAAGTCCCAGTGCGAGCGGATCCTTTACACGGACGCCTTCCTCAAACACATTGAAAAAGCGGCCTTCAAGACGCAAATCGTTGTGAATTGCGGCACCGCACACCCCCCCGCCCTGTTCCTTAACGGCTGCGGCGAGTGTTTCCCAAAGTCTGGAAGCGATTTCAAGAGGCGCCATCACAAGGTAGCCGAATTCAGAAGTTTTTCCGGCTCTGATAAGACGCACTTCCGACCCCTCGAAAGGATAGGTCTCTACAGAGAGGTATGGAAGTCCCAGGGTATCGGTACCAAACAGCTCTTTTGCAACTGCCCAGGCTTTATAACCATCGATGCTGAAAACAGCATGGGTTTCTGAAAGATCCTTTACCTCTGCATTTCCGGTAAAGATTGATCTCAGCTTTGAATCATCGATTATACTTTCGCAGAATACCAGAAGCTCATCATTATTATTGGCGATATAGCAATCAGCCAGAATCATCCCGTTCTCATCGGGAAGAAAAGTATGCAGAACCCTTCCGAAACGAATTCTGGCTACATTCCCGGCCATCAGCGAATCAAGAAAATCGATTCCGGATTCCTCTGGAATGCTGAACTTCTGCATAAAGGAGAAATCTGTCAATCCGACAGCTTCTCTTATATGATTATACTCGGTTTTGTTATCTGATATCACCGATGCAGTCTGTACACCATATCTGTCGATAAATTCAGCCCCGAATAGAGCCAGTTGTTCGTGAATTGGAGATACTCTCATTTAATCAGCCTTTTTCCCCTGCTCCTGAAGCACAAAATCTACAATGGTATTGATAGAACGAAGAATCGATGTATTCTGGTCAGGAACTTTGATTCCAAAGCAGTTCTCAATACAGAGAACTATCTCCAGAGCATCAAGAGAATCCAGACCAAGCCCGGCTCCCAGCAATGAAACATCTTCATGGAGATCCTGAGGTTCATAAGGAAGATTTAATCTGCGGATCAGTTCCTCTTTAAACTTCCCGACAATCGCTTTCCTCTTTTCTATCAGTGACTCGATATTTTCTGCCATAAGCTAAAATTACTCTTTCAAATCAGAAAATTTCCAATACCATTATACATTTAATTCCCCGAAAGGAACTGAAAATCGATAAAATATAGTTTTTGTCGCCATCTTTTTCAACTAATCCGGCACTAAGGGCCGAAGATATGTTAAACATAGATGAACTGGCGGGAGCAAACCCGGTGACCGGCGAGGTATCGATCACTTTAAAGCCATCTCCCAATGCCGATCTGGCAGCTTTCATCTCCATATCGTTCCAGGAATTAAGACACACCGCCCCGATTCTCTCCAGGCCAATCCCGGAGCCGCTTACAGCATTTCTGATCAGCTCTTCCAAACCCTTTCCGGCATATTCTCCAGCCGATCTCCCTGAAGAAGAAGGATCAAAAGAGAATTCGACGTTTTTGATGGCACAAATTGGCTCTGCACCCCTCTGTTTTGCTCTGGAGAGGGGTTCCAGTAAAAACATCGCAGCACCCTCTCCGGCAGTAACTTTTGATGGATCTTCTATTTCCGATAGAAAGCAATCGTAAAATCCATCAACCGAAAGATCATCCACAGACCCGCACAGCAAAGCCGGAGCATGCCTGTTTCTCACTGCCAGCCACGACATTCCAAGTCCCAGAAGTCCTGCGCCGGGCCCGTTACAAAACGTGCTGTTATAACCGGTAAGGGAGAGTACTCTGCACACTGTGCCTGTAACTGAGTTTGGAACTATATAGGGAAATACATTTATCTGTTCAAGCTGATAGTTGTTTTCAAGCAGGGGACGAATATGCTCAGGTTCGGCCCAGGTAGAGCCATGAGCAATATTCATATAGAAACCAACTTCTGCTCTGGCCGATGGACGATCCGGTATACCGGCTTTACTCAGAGCCAGGGCACCGGCCGCTGAAGCAATCTTCCCTGCCCGTTCAATACCCCGGGAGTTTAATCTTCGATCTATTGAAGAGAGTTCAAATGCGGGTACCCCGGCAACCCTGAACTGTCTTCCACATCTATTTTCCTCTCTGAAATGACCTTGATCCAACCGTACACCACCCAACGCCTCATATCCGATACCTGCAGGAGAGACAACACCCATACCTGTTATGCAAACCGGATCATCCAGGAGATCGGGCTGTTCCCGTTTTGAGCCGTAATCGTCTGTTGAAATCACCAGAGAGGCATTATTGCCGCCGAAGGCAAAATTATTCTTGATAAATACAGTTCCTTTTTTCCACCTCCGGCCGGCATCAGGGATATAGTCCAGATTGCATCCATCCCTGGGTTCCGTAAAATTTACTGTCGGCGGGAAAACTCCGATTCCGGCACAGATCAGCGATGAAACGGTCTCCACCGCACCGGCAGCTCCCAGACAGTGCCCGACCATTCCCTTCAGGGAACTCACAGGAATATTCTGTGCCTGTTCACCGAATACTTTTCTTATAGCCCTGGTTTCCGCTTTGTCATTTGCTTCTGTTCCGGTTCCGTGAGCGTTTATATATGTAATCTCGCAGTTTGAAACGGATGAGTCTTGAAGGGCAAGCTGCATGCTGTAAGATGCACCTTTACCCGAGGGATCCGGAGCCGAACAGTGGTAGGCATCATTTGACAGGCCATAACCAAGGATCTCCCCGCAGATCGATGCACCGCGCGAGATTGCATGTTCCATCTCCTCCAGTACAAGAAATCCGGCACCCTCACCCAGATTCAGCCCCGTTGGAAGAGAGAAAGGAGCACTCCGCTGTTTAGATGTGGCTTTGAGCCCGGCAAAGCCTGCCAGTGTTGTAGTGCTGAACGAATCCGCACCGCCTGCCAGGACAATATCCAGCATCCCGCACCTTAAAAGGTCACCTGCTGCTGAAACGGCAGCATTAAATGCTGAACAGGCTGTTGTAACAGTGAAGACAGGCCCTCTGATCCCGAAACAGGACGCAAGAAGCATGGATGCACTGTAGTATTGCTTTTTAAAAAGCTGATCGCCGGTGAATTGGGCATTGCTGCTTATCTGCTGTTGAAAAAGAGCTTCAATTGTAAGCATCGGACCGGAGCAGGTGCCAAGGATCAGACCCACCTTTTCTTTACCGGTAATCTGAATACCTGAACTTCTGAGGGCTTCACTTGCGGCTATCCACGCTAACTGCACATAACGATCATCACTGCAAACCCCCGATTCCTGCAGCGCGGGTGAATCGATGTTTCCGATAAGTCCTGCGAACTGGGGTCCCAAATGCGCAACTCTGGGATCCTCAACACTTCTGAGGCATGATTTACCGGACAGAAGAGATTCCCTTACTTTTCCAACATCCCCGCCGGCACTGCAGATTACACCTTTACCGGTGATAGCGATCCTGTTTCTCACCGGTCCCCCAAACCATTACCCCTGGACACCACTAAAGCAAAATTATAACCCAGATCACTGCTTCCCAGTGTAAGAATGAACCTGGGATCGTTTACAGGAGTTCTACTGTCGAGGTAATCTATACCGGTTCTCTGAATCCAGAGAGGTGATCCCTGGTTCAGCGAATAGAGAACAAGTCCCAGACTGTGGAGAATCGATGCAGATTCAATATATCCGGTATTAAACGTAGTTGCAGCCATGGGAAGAGTGTTCCATTTATCACCCATCATAGATTCCAGAGCAGAAAGCACCTTGAGATCCTGTGCATTGCCCTGCGGAGCCCAGACCGCCATATCTATCTCTGATATATCGATACCGCTTCTTTTCAAGGCGATCTCTATGGCCCTGACAAGCCCGTCTTTACCTATGCACTGGTTCTCAAATCCGTCAAGATCCATCGACATCCCGTAACCCAGTACTTCTGCAAGCACCGGCACGCCGCGCTCTTTAACCGATTCCAGTGTCTCCAGCACCAGAGCTGCAGAACCCTCGCCTATGACCTTGCGCCTGGGCTCATCGGGAATCAGATGGTAATCTGATTCTTTCTGGTCAGAATAGAGGAAGCCGATCAGGTCGTAATTGTAAAAAGTCTGCGGGTAGACTTCATCGGCAGCAGCGGCTACAATTGCTTTTGCGCGTCTCTCAGTCAGCATATCGAATGCATAAGAGAGGCTCTGAAGACCGGCGTGGTGACCCGGAGAAAGTGTCATATTGACACCTTTTAAAGAGAGTGCGTTGGCCACCCATCCAGCAGTTGAATTCGCCGTTATATTAGAGAAACTGTTTATATCGGCTGCGAAATCCGGAGTGGTAAAAACACTGTTCATGTGCCCTGATTCACAGGAACCGTTACAGATCCCCATCACTATTCCGGCATTTTCAGAGACTCCAGGTTTAATACGCAAATTTGCATTTGCAAGTGCGTCTGCAGCTGCAGCAGCGGCATACATGCTGATCGGGTTCATCCCTGTAAAATTAAGCCGTCTGTCTATGTCGGATGCACGGAACTCAGGAACAAGCCCCGCAAGTTTTGATTTCAGCTCAGGCAGGTTCAGTCTTGAAACGGGTCCTGTGCCGACCCGGTTCTCCTTTAATGCTTCCAGATTTACACTTGCCTTTATGCCAAGTGAACTTACAGCACCCGCGCCGGTAATAAAGACTCTCTCTGTTGCGGTGCTGCGCTGCTTTACAGGTGTATCCCACTTTGAGATCACCACCGCGGCATTGTTCCCGCCAAAAGCGTAATTGGCAGACATGAACATCTGGTAATCCTTCTCACGGGCGGCGTTTGGCACATAGTCAAGAGTGCACCCGGGGCGCGCTTCGGAAAAATTAACCGTCGGTGGTATAAATCCCCCGTTCATCGCAGAGAGATTGCAGGTCGCTTCAAGTATCCCTGTAGTGCCCATGCAATGTCCGAAGAAAGACTTTGTCGAGACAACCGGGATCTGTTTTTCTCCGATAAATTTAGAGATACCTTTTGATTCAGCCCTGTCATTTGCCTCGGTTCCGGTCCCGTGCCCGTTAATACATCCGATATTTTCAAGCTCCATACCCGAATCGTCAAGCGCCGCCTTGAGTGTACGGCATACTCCGTCTCCGCGTGGATCCGGTGAGGTTGGATGATATGCGTCGCAGGTGGTAGCATGTCCGATAATCTTCCCCAGGCATCTTGCATTCCGCAGAAGAGCCTGCTCCATCTCTTCTACAACCCAGAAGCAGGATGCTTCACCGATATTTAACCCCGGAGGATTTGAAAAAGGCGCAGTACGGGCCGTTGAAACCGCCTTGAGACCGTTAAAGCCGGACATATTGGAAATGCACAGTGAATCCGCACCGCCCACAATTACTGTTTTGAAATATCCCCTGTTAATAAGAAGCTGTGCCAGTCCAAGCGCCCCTGTTGTTGACGAACAGGCGGTTGTGGCAATCCAGACATCGGCAGATACACCCAGTGCATTGGCAAGAGCCTTGCCAAAACCATAGTACTGGGCCATCAGGTTCATCTTTTCATCAAAGCGCTTTTCGCTTTTACCATGGAGCCATCTGTATTCTTCTTCTGCCGACCGCAAACCTCCATTGCAGGTTCCAAGTACAAGAGCGATATCCGAACTGTTGCTGTTGTCAATTTTCAGCCCGGCATCGGCAATCGCTGCTCTGGCGGAACTGATCGCGTATCTTAAATAAAGATCATCATAGATCTTTATTTCATCCTTGCTCAGGTATTTCAGAGGATCAAAGTTCCTGATTTCACCGCAGAGATCGGTCCTGAAACCTGATGCATCGAAATGTGTCGCCGGTGCGATTCCGTGTTTTCCGGCCTTCAGTGCATCGGTCAATTCCTTAATACTGTTCCCGATCGGGCTCAGAACACCTACTCCGGTAACAACCGCCTGACCTCGCACACCCTGCCTCTCAAGAGGCTTACCGACTGAGCGCTTACCCTCTTTCCAGGTGGCGGGTTCCAGACTGGCAGCATGAGATGCCTTCTGCATCCGGAAAAACTCGTTCCATACTTTTATAAACTGCTCATAAAGCTCATCAACCGACATATTCATCGGCTTTGAAACCACATGTGCACCGTTGTAATGGGACCAGTTGAAGTCAAATATCCGGTTCTGACGAATCATACGGTCCCAGTGTACAGATCCCGGGTAGGGAGTAAAGATGAAAAACTCAGAAGTATGTATTCCTGCCTTATTAAACAGGTTCATTATCCTGTCTGCGATCGATGTGTCGTCCCAGTCTCTTCCTAGAGCACAGGAACCGAAGAAGCGGATATCCCTGTCCTCGAGAATCCGGACAAGATCACAGAGCATCTGCTGTTCCTGGGCCCCGCCGCTTAGAGCCTTTATTGAAACGGGATCAACATTCATAGTGCAGTAGAAGTTCTTTACACCTGCACGAGCTGCCAGATCCAGAAACTCTTTATCTGTATTGAGCGCCATGGTAGATGAAACGAAATATTTCTTCTCCAGGGGAATAAGTGCCTTAAAGAGCTCTTTTGCATACTGGGAGATCTTCTGCTGCGGGAAAAAAAGCGTATCATCGGCAAGGTAAACATTTTCATATTTAAGCTGAGAAATTTCCTCAACGACATTTTCGATCGGGCGGAAGCGGATTCTGGAGCCCATATGAGCGGGAATTGCGCACATGGCACAGTTATACATGCAGCCACGGGTCAACTGAACCAGGTCTTCATCCCAGTCATAGCTCTTCTTGCTATAGAAGATATCTCTTCTTGGGATTTTCATCTTTGACAGGTCAAAACCATACCTGCCTTTATAGATTCTCTGCAGATTGCCGTTTTTTACATCTTCAAGAATCTGTCCCCATGTAGGTTCACCTTCACCGATATTGACTGAATCGGCATATTTAAGACACTCTTCAGCCATGAAAGATGGAAAGAATCCCCCCATTATCACTTTTTTCCCATGTTCACGGTAGCTCTGGGCGAGATGGCATGCCCGGGTTGCCTGAGGAGTAAAGCAGTTAATGGCGATAAGATCTGCATCGATATCAAAATCCACAGGATCACCGTTATTGTCATCAACAAGCACCACATCATGCTCTGGTGGTGTCAGTGAAGCCAGAATGGGAATACCCAGCGATGGTGGCGTTGTAAAATCACCGAGGAAGTAGTCGATCAAACCTTTATCAAGATCGGGATTGTTTTTTAAAAATTTCTCAAAACGTGGATAAACGAATACGATTTTCACTTAGATACCGGAATTCCTGAAAAAAAGTAAATAAAGAAAAACCATTTCAGAGCTAATCCTGAAATGCTACCATCAAATTACTGCTTGTGCAAATATATATTTTGTATATAGTACCAGACATATACATCGCTGTGACGATTTCCTTCCGGCAGTACATTTTTATTAAAATCCGGTATGTCTGTAAAAAACAATAATTGCCGGCAAAACAGCTAACCAGCTTATGATTTTGTCATAACTAGACTCAGAGAATGAGGTAAATATGAAGCTAAAGCTTTCCAGAAGTGCAACATCAACCACTCAAATACAGTTCATTACCAAAGAAGATGCAAAAGGGATAACAGATTTTTGTGGAGAAAGCGGGGAAACAGAGGTCCGCTACGATAAAAAAAGCACAATGATCTACTGCGGACTTGGTGAAAAAGCACTCTGTAATGCTCAGGTCATCAGGAGTGCATCGGCCAGGGGAATCCGCAAGGCAATTGAGCTGAAAAGGGATGGTGTTTCTCTGGTTCTGCCCTCTCAAAAACTCCGGGTTGAGGGATCGGAGAAAGCTGCAGTGGAAGGAGTGCTTCTGGGCTCCTACTCTTTTTCGAAATACAAAAGCGAAAAACCTCATGCTGTAAAAACCGTTGAGATAACTGGAGATCTTAGCAGTCCGGATCTCAAAAAGATTGAGACAATCTGCGGGGGAGTTAATTATGCACGAGACCTGGTTAACAGTAACGCTTCAGAGATAACCCCTGAAAAGCTGGCACAAGAGGCATCTGCACTGAGTCTATCAAAAAGAATCAAGGTTACAGTTTTAAATGAAAAAAAACTCAAGCAACAAGGGCTTAACCTGCTCTATGCTGTGGGTCAGGCATCCCCCTACCCGCCCAGACTTATCATTATGGAGTATTCAGGCAACCCGAAATCAAAACAGAGAACTGCCATCGTAGGAAAAGGGATCACCTTTGATTCAGGCGGGCAAAATTTGAAGCCTACAGGGCATATCGAAACAATGAGACTGGATATGGCAGGAGCGGCAGCTGTACTTGGTACCATGAAAGTGCTCTCAGAGCTTAAGCCGGCAGTAAATGTGACAGGTGTAATCGGTGCAGCGCATAACGCGATCGGCGAAAACTCATTTTTCCCGGGAGATGTTTACAAATCTTATTCCGGAAAAACCGTTGAAATAAACAGCTCCGATGCAGAAGGAAGGCTTTTACTTGCCGATACGGTCGCGTACTGTCATAAAAACTACAAACCGGACAGATTGATCGATCTTGCGACCCTGACAGGAGGCATTCTGTTAGCTTTAGGGGAGTTAGTCGCCGGAGTATTTTCCAATGATGATGAGCTGGCGGATGAACTCTTTAAAAGCGGTGAGAAGAGTGGTGAAAGGCTTTGGAGATTTCCCTTATACAAAGAATATTGTGATGCCATGAAAGGGGACCTGAGCGACTTGAGAAATCTTTCCAAATTCAAAAAAGGGTACGCCAGCTCCATTACCGGTGCTGCTTTTATCAAGGAATTTATAGGTGATGTACCGTGGGCGCATATCGATATTGCCGGTACGGCATTCAATGAGGGGCAGGCCCGTGGAGAAATTCCTCAATACGGAACCGGGTTCGGGGTCAGGCTGCTTACGGAATATCTGCTGAAATGATGAGTCCTGCAAGGAAAATACTGGTAGCACACAGAGGTGCTCCTTACTTTTTCCACGAAAACACAATCGACTCCTTCATTAAAGCAGTGAGTTTGGGTGCGGACATGGTGGAATTTGATGTGCGCAGAACCAAAGACGGCAAACTGGTTGTTAACCACGATCCTTTTATCATACATGGCAGCAAAGAAAAGCTTCTAAGCGCCATAACATTTTCTCAGATGCAGAGGATGGCAGAAGAGAATGGTTACAGAGTGCCTGTTCTTGAGGATGTACTCAGTATACTTTCCGGAAAAGTAAAGCTTGTAATAGAGCTCAAGGAAGAGAGCTGCGAGCAGGAGGTGCTGGAGCTGGTGTCAGGAAGTGCCGGCTTTTCCTCATGCATTTTTATCTCTTTTAAACCATCGGTGATCTCTGCTTTAAAAAAAATCGACTCCGGCCTCACAACCGGTTTTCTGTTTGATGATATCCAACAGGCAGATCCGGCCATACCTGCCGACATTCTGTGCCCCCGTGACAATACCTTCACGGAATATCACGATTTCTTTGAATCACAGAAATTAAGTGGCAGGATGACTGCAGTCTGGACAGTGGATGATTCAATATCGATAAAAAATTTCCTCAATGATCCGGCAGTAGATATTATTATTACAAATCAGATAGACAAAGCTATAAAACTGCGTGACATTCACAGGGAGATTCTTTGTGAAGGAGAAAAAGCTTAGGGCCGTAATTCTGGGAAAAGATCCGGAGACCTGCAGACTGCGAAGCAGACTCTGTGAATCTGAGCAATTTGAGATTATTAAATGTATAGACCCTGAAAATAAGTACTCTAATGATGATCTGCAGGACCTTGATCTTCTTGTTGATCTGTCAGCCGATAGTTCATTAAGCAAGAAGCTTATGGAACAGAATCACATCAATGTAGAAGTAATAAGCGAACTCAGCTCAGAACTTCTTTTTTGCTCTTCAGTAACACATGACGTTAAAGACATCACCCCTTTACGGTCCTTGACTCTGAAAAGCCTTCAGGAAATCCGCAGATCGGCTTTTATCCGGGAAAACAACTGGGAACTTACAAACCATATCCTCAGGCTTACGATGCAGTCTCTTCAGGCCGATTCCGGTTCTATAATGCTTGCCGATAAAAGCAAAGAGAATCTCTTCATAGAAACAGCTCTCAATCTGAAATGTTCCGGAGAATTTTTAAAAAAGAGTGTTAGAAAAGGAATCGCCTGGAAAGTGGTTAGCAGCGGCAAGCCTGTAATAATCAAAGGGAAATCGAAGGAAAGATCCGATCTTGATTCTTCTATCTGCTGCCCGCTGGTCTCTGGGGAATCGGTTATCGGCGTACTCAATTTAAACCGCCTGAAACATGAAAAGGATCTTGACCGTGATGATCTGAGGTTTGTTTTAAAGGTCGCAGACTCCCTTGCCGGCATCATTAAGCAGCAGAAAGAGGAAAAAGATCCGTCTTTTATGCACTCTTTTCTTCTGGGAGCAAGGGAAATTCTCGATCTTGACTTTCCAATGATCGAACGTCTCAATCTGCTTATGATGAAAATAGCAAATAGTTTCCGGGGGAAAATCTGCAACCTTTACTGGTACGACACGGACTCCGGGAAATTTCTGGTGCAGGCATCAAGCTCTTTTGACATAAACAGAATAGGGTTTGGAAGTGTGAGGCTGAATGATTTTTTTACAGGCAGAGTCCTGCGATCCAGTTCAGCATTTACATTTAGTACAAAGGAAGGCGCTACCGGGCGGCAAAAGCTGTTTATAGGCCAGCCGATATTGCGCAATAAAGAAATTTCCGGAGTCATTATCCTCTATATTCATTCTGACAAACAGGATATCCGTGCCGAAACAGAGGCACTGGCCAGGACCGGGCGCATGCTGGAGCAGGAGTTCTCAAAGAGTGATGCTCTTTACACCGCACGACTCAATTCAGTAAAGTACTCCGCACTCTCCGAAGCTGTCTTCAATCTGGCTGAAATTCCCAATATCCGGAAACTGGCAAAAATAATCGCCACCAACACCTGTTTGATTCTTGAGACTGAAAGCTGTATCATAAGCCTCTTCAATGAGGTCATGAACTGCTTTGAGGTACTGGAATCTTTTTCCCTGAAGGGAAGTAAACAAGCCGAAATTCTCTGTAAAGTTGATAAGGCCGTTACTCTAAAGGCCTCATCCCAAAACGGTCCCCTGCTTATTGGTAACCTGTTCATGGAAGGTTACATAAGCGATCAGATCCCGGGCAGATCGGTGCTTTCGATGTGCCTGCGCCAGGGGGGAAGAATCATGGGCGCGATCTCAGTATATGACAAAAACCAGTTCGATACTTTCCAGCAGAAAGGATTTTCGGACCACGACAAAGAGGTTTTTGCCCGGTTGTGCCATCAGGCATCAGCAGCCATGAACCGGTTCCTGATGCTTAAAAGCAGATAACTTTTTTCAATATATAAAATTGTTGTAACATTCCCGGAAGAGTGTTAGATTTAGAATGGTAATAAAACGGAGCAAACCCTAAAACTTTCTGGAGGTTCTGATGACACTAAGCAAACTGATTCTCTCCTTTACCGCAATAGTTTTTATCTTTGCCGGATGCAGCTCAAAAGTAGATGTTAAAAAAGGCGACCGTCTGGTTGTACTTGAGACTCTGCGGGAAAGCGCTGAAACACAGTGGGAAGATTCCTATACGGATGGTTTTACAACAGAAATTCCGGTGGGAACTGTAATGGAGGTACTTTTCAACCCACGCACGGGATCAAATATCATCGAATGCAAACCGATTGAAGTGAATGGCACCAAAGATGCACAAGAAGTAGATAATTTCTTTGTGCCTGAACATATCAGAAACAAACAAGGGTATGTTGGTTACTCTTTTTCCATCAAGACAGAGTATATGGGGAAAAAAGTAAAGAAAGCCGAGTAGTAGCTCTGTAGGGCAACCTGCAATTGAGACCCGGTTGAGAAATCCGCCGGGTCTTTTTTTTATGCCTGCTCCAACTATTTATTCCTGTATGTTCGAACGATCTGAATGCCGAAGTGAGTTAAACTCACGACCCCACCCACTATCTCCTTCGTTTCACAGTTTTTTTAACTTCAGGTTTCTTTTCCTCTGATTTTGCGATACTGTCAATTGATGCCAGCACTTTTTTAAGGCTGTCAATTGTAGCATAAAGTGTTTTTACCTCTGTCTGAATATTTCCGATTTTTACCAGAGCAGTATCTTTAAATGGAGTGAACTCATTTCTGGGTACAAGATTTTTTGTTGCGGTTGTAGTAACAGATGAGATTTTCTTGTCAAAGTATCTGCCGCCCAGAATCACCCCTCCCCCAAGGACAGCGATCAGGATCAAAACGGCAAACACTTTCATAACCGGAATTCCGCCTCCCCCTTCAGTAAGCGTATCAAAGTCATCAGAATTTGATATTTTTTCAGGTGTTTTCTCAACTGCCACATCCGGTTCCTCTCTGGGCGGCTCTTCAACGGCGTACCAGTAAACTCTCCCCTGCTTGTTCTGTTTAGCGGTAACAAAACCTTTCTGGTAGAGGCTGTTAAGGAAATTCTGGACAAAATTCTCATCGAGTTTCAGATGGAAAGCGATATCAGGTACTTCCAGATCAAGATTACTGTTCCTTTTTAAGAAACTCAGGATCTTCTTTGAATGAATGTCCATAAATGCCTCCGATGACTGGTGGATGATGTGTTATATCAATATATAATTGGTGGAGTCCTGAACAGTTTTTTTTTAAAAATAGAGACATTTTCTACCGGAACCCATTTTGAACCAGGGCCCCCTTGCGTTAATTATTTTTACTCTCAGAAATTACTGGCGCTCTTAAGATGGATAACCATCGGGGATTTTCTGATCTTCTGCCGCGCGCCTGGGCAGAGGGAATTCTTTTTTAATGGAGTATAAAAATGCCCCAGTCAGCACTTTCAGCCTTTATCTCCGGCAGAAATCCTGATCAGATTGACTCCGGTATGATTGCCTACCTGGCAAACCTCACTGAAATATCCAAAGTAGCTCCCGAAATCTCCAGATCAGTTGTAAAAGAGCTCGCCGACCAGAGAGCCAATCTCAAACTTATTGCCAGCGAAAACTACTGTTCCTTATCAACTCAGCTTGCGATGGGCAATCTGCTTACCGATAAATATGCCGAAGGGTTTCCCTTTCACCGCTTCTACGCCGGATGCGCAAATATAGATGATATTGAGTCTTACGCGGCAGAACAGGCCTGTAAGCTCTTTGGATGCGAGCATGCATATGTACAGCCCCACAGTGGTGCTGATGCAAACCTTATTGCTTTCTGGGCAATTCTCAACACCCGAATCGAAACCCCCTCACTTGAAGAGCTGGGAGAAACAAACCCGTCCAAACTTTCTCAGGAAAGCTGGAACAAGCTCAGAGCAAAACTGGGGAATCAGCGTATGCTTGGAATGGACTACTATTCCGGCGGCCATTTAACCCATGGCTACAGGCACAATGTTTCGGCCCAGATGTTTGACTCCTATAACTATAGTGTCGATCCGTCAAGCGGACTTCTTGACTATGATGCAATAGAAAAAATGGCCCTTGAAATAAAGCCGCTGATACTGCTTGCCGGCTACAGTGCCTACCCCCGCTGCATCAATTTCGCAAGAATGCGCCAGATTGCAGATAAAGCCGGAGCCGTATTCATGGTTGATATGGCCCATTTTGCGGGTCTAGTCGCGGGCGGTGTTTTCAAAGGCGATTATAACCCTGTTCCCCACGCCCATGTAGTAACAACAACTACCCACAAGACTCTGCGCGGTCCAAGAGGCGGCATGGTTCTTTGTGTAAAGGAATTTGCCGACAGTGTCAACAAAGGCTGTCCCCTTGTGATAGGCGGGCCTCTGGCACATGTGATGGCCGCAAAAGCTATTGCGCTGACAGAAGCGAATTCACCTGCGTTTAAAAAGTATGCCTCCAGCATAGTCTCAAACGCATCTTCCCTG
>JAAYYB010000119.1 GCA_012515615.1 Fibrobacter sp. | reverse complement strand
TGTCTGAACACGGCTGAAAGCGTCTTTAAAAAACTTGTCGTGGGGGGTGGGTCAGCTTTTTATTGTCCATATCTCTAAGATATATTGTTCAGCATACAAAGGTTCAACTCATCTCAGAGGCATGTAAAGCACGCTGTTTCAGGATAATATAAGTCCAGAAAGTAAAGAAGCCCTCCCTTATGGTCAGGCCTCGGAACAGGAACCGGATATTACACATAATGAGACATTGAGGAAATATTCCGAGCCCCGACTGTCAAGGAGGGGTCATAGAAACAATAAGAGAAACATTATTATGAGGGTTCACCACAGAGGCCCAGAGAGCACAGAGAGGAAAATTAGAGTTCGGAAAAACTGATGGAGAGGGCATCTTCTCCTGACTTTCGACTTGTGACTTGTGACTTTCGACTTTAATCTACCACCAGTTCGCCCCTGCGGCCGCAAAGGGGCCTGCAAATGTGATGAAATTACCTGCCTTCCCAACCGATGGACAACAAGGGGTGATAGCGGAAGACCGGTTTCCTAACCGGGCTGGAGCGCAAGAGGGGACACCCTCTTCCAAAAGCTCTTTACTCTTGTTTATTACTTATATTGGGGAACACCCCCTTCCAAGACTAGTAACTTTAGGAATCAGACACAAAAAGAAAAGCCCTCTGTCTGAGCCGGGACAGAGAGCTTTTCTTTCAGAAGTTTTTTCCTGTTACTTTTTTCTGGTTTTCTTGACACTCTTCTTGACAACCTTTTTCTGTACCTTCGGTTTGTTCTCATTAATGATACGGTAGGTCTGAGAGACAGAAAGTTTGTAGCGCTTTGCAAGTGCGGTTCCTGAAGTTCCCCTGGCGTACTGTTTGACAATGTCGGAATCGCGATCGGTATTTTTGTTCAAAACCGGCTTGATCCCGTACTTTACACGAAGCTGATGTACGGCCTGTCTGGTAATTCCGAACAGCTTTCCGATAGCGCTGTCTGCCTTGTACTTCTTCTGCAGCTTCTCAAGCTGGCTCTTGCTGATTTTTGCCATTGCGGCCCCCTTTCCTGGAGGTAATGTGCCCATTGTCAATTTACCTGACAGAAGGAATATATCTTAAAGGGCAACATTATGTCAAGAAAATCAGTTTTATTGCCAAAACGTCGTACCTTTGCGACCTGTTTTATTTCTTTTCATCTCTGCGCCTTTTTTCTGCAATTCTCTGCGCGCTTTGCGTTTAAATTCGGGCCGTGTCTTAATTAAGCGCATAGGTGCGCTTCGGATTTACCAGTTTCTTTAAGAAAATTCCTTATCAATCCAGATGTAAATCCATCTCTCATATTCAAAGACCGGATTTTAAAACGCAGAGGGCGCAGAGGGTAAACGCTTCGCGTTTAGAAGATTCCCGGTTCCATTGATTAGTGGTTATTGTAATCTCCAATCCTGTAAACACGGAGCGTTTATACTTTGCGACCTGTTTTTATTTCTTTTCATCACTGCGTCTTTTTTCTGCAATTCTCTGCGCACTTTGCGTTTAAATTCCGGTCTTTATTTCTTTGCGTTTTTTAACCAACCGGGACCACTCCGCAAAGATCCTGTTCAAGCACCCTGAACAGAATCGATGGGCGCTATTGCAGCACCGGACGGTTCAGCGGCAGTAAACGCTGAACCACCAGTGTAATCCAGGTGCGCCAATACCAGATGCAGCTCCCCGTAGGTTACCCTGTCCCCGAAATACTCTTTAGCGGGATTCAATTTACGCGAGTTCCCCTTCAGAAAGTATTCACTGATCTCTGAGACTTTTTCAGATGATAAAAAGCTGGAAATATCAAGCTCTCCTATACTGATAAAATACGCCAGGTGCCGTTCGATTGTGGAAACCGTCAGCCCCCTCTCCGCCGCGATCTCATCGATGCTTTTCCCGGATTTATACAGGTTTAAACTGATATGCCTGGTGCTTTCCTTCTCTTTTTTAATCTCCTGCTCAAGTTCATATCTGATATCAGAATGAAGATCTGTTTTCTCTTCACGGAAAATTCGCACGACTTCAAGAATCTCTTCACCAAACTGAGCCAGTTTCATTTTGCCTATCCCATGTACTGCTTTCAACTCCTTCAAAGTGACCGGGAGACTGGCACAGATACCGGTGATTGTCTTATTCGGAATCACCTGATACGCTGGAATTCCCAGAGAATCGGCCTTTCCGGTACGCCACAACTTAAGATTCCAGTAAAGGTCCTGATTAACATTGTCAGTATCAATCTCTTGCGGCAGCGGATCTCTTCTTTTCTTCTCTGCCTTTTTTTCAATTGAGGCTTTAGCACGGGCCTCCAGATATTCCTTCACCCTGAAGCCTTTGCAGCAAGCCGCAAGACAGGCAGCTTTTTTCTCTTTTTCCTCTCTTAGACGCTTTATACAGTCTGAGATTGATTTTTGCAGATCGCTGCTGTCTACATCAATTTCATCTCCCTTGCGGATAATCTCTTCAACAGTCACCAGCTTTTCACCGAAATACGCAGCTCCTTTCTGCAATCTCTCCTGAAGAGGTGCGTTTTGTTCTGCACACGGTTCTTTTCTGAGGAACCCCTCTATCTGCTGGCTGAACCGTCCTGCGATATCTGTTATTTCACTTTTAACAACCTTCTCCAGATCACTTAAAGTATCAACCAGTCCCGGAAGAATACCTTCGCTGTTCTCCCGTGCGTTTTTTAAAAGGATACGAATCTGCTTCTGTATCGGACCGAAATCAAAGAGCTCATAGAGCAGAGTCTGCTGAAAACGACCCGCAGCTTTTAGAAGTTGAGATTCATCCGGACGGTTCGATTCCATGTTCCTGGTGAATTCTGTTACTGACGAGCTGTTTATGAGTACAGATGGTGAGAGTCTTGAGGAAAGAAAGAGCCCTTCAAGGGTTCTGCACCTGCTTAAAGCCACATAAACCTGACCATGGGCAAAAGCCGCACCGGCGTCGATCACGACTTTATCAAATGTAAGTCCCTGGCTTTTATGAATAGTAATCGCCCAGGCGGCCTTAAGCGGGTACTGGGTAAAAGTGCCGATCACGGTTTCCACTATCTCACCGGCCTCATTGAGCCCGTACTTCATGTTCCCCCACTCGAGCGGTTCCACCACTATGACAGAGTCGTCACCGGGGCACTTTACATACACAGCCTCATCGTCGATTGACTCGACTTTTCCGATCTTTCCGTTGTAATAGCGTTTTTCCGGTGATGAATCATTTTTTACAAACATCACCTGCGCACCAACCTTCAGTTCCAGCTCTAAATCTGTAGGATATGAAAACTCCGGAAACTCCCCTTCCACTTTTGCCTTGAAAACAGATGACTTACCACCGAGCCTGCTCATCTTCTCTTCGTTTATCCGTTTTGCCTGAAAGTTATGGGTAGTGAGAGTAATGAATCCTTCAGCGTTGGTGTTTATTCCAGGCTGATATCTCCTGTTAATCAAAGAGAGTGTTTCAGGGTTTCTATCACCGTTGCGGATTTTATTAAGCAGCTCGATAAACTCCTGATCACTCTGCCTGTAAACGCGTTTGAGCTCAATTGTCACATAGTTTGATCTCTTTAAGGTATTGCTTCCGAAGAAAAAGGGCGTATCGTAGTACTTTCTTATAATCTCCCATTCATCATCCTTGACAACAGGAGCAAGCTGCTGGAGATCCCCTATCATGAGAATCTGCACACCGCCGAAAGGCTTGCTGCGGTCACGGAACCGCCTCAGTATCTCATCTATTCCGTCAAGAAGATCGGCTCTTACCATGCTGATTTCATCTATTACCAGCAGATCGACACTTTTTATGATATTCAGTTTTTCGCGGCTGAATCTGTGATACTTGGCGAAAAGTCCTTTTCTGAACTGCCCGTCAGAAGCAGGTTCCCCCTGCCCGCCCGGGATCCAGGGCCCGAAAGGCATCTGGAAAAATGAGTGAATCGTCACTCCCCCGGCGTTAATCGCAGCGACACCGGTCGGCGCAAGCACAACCATTCTTTTAGGTGAAGATTTCCTGAGATTGTGAAGAAAGGTGGTTTTACCGGTACCAGCTTTACCAGTAAGGAACACGTTTTCCGATGTATCCTGCAGAAACCGAAAGGCAAGTTCGAGCTCGGGATTTTTTTCTTCCTGGTTTGACATTTTTATTTTTCCTGTCGATCGGTCCGGTTAATGAGTTTCCGTTATTTTTGGTTCATTTCTGCACAAAAATATAGTGAATGTTACCTGTCTTTTCGGGGTCGGAATCGGTATGGTAATCGGTATCGTTTTCTTCTAATATGTTACTCTCACATTAAACCTGCCAGCCTTTTCCGTCATTCCGGCGAAAGCCGGAAACCATCTTCCCCCGCTCCAACCTTTCCTGGATGCCGTTCTTCAACGGCATGACGAATTCGTGGCAGCGGTGCTGAGAAGTCGGCGGCATAAATACCGCCTCTGAAGATATTAACCCCGGTGAACCGGGGTGGGAAAAACACAACGTCATTGGTTTCCCGTTCCCATAGCCCGGTTCACCGGGCTTTTCTTATTCAGAGGCGTCATTTATGCCGCCGACTTTCTTTAAAGTAACAATAGTGCTAATCCCAAAAAACGCAAGGCGTTTTGTTCTCTGCATACTTCCTATTCTATTAAAACTCTGCGTTCCTGCCTTTGCGTTCTCAGCGCACTCTGCGTTTTATTTTTTTTTCCTGCTCCAATTTCCTTTCGGGGTCGGAATCGGTATCGGAATCGGTATCGTTTTCTTTTCAAATGTCAATATTGCATAAAACCTGGCAGTCGTTTCCGTCATTCCGGCGAAAGCCGGAAACCATCTTATCTTGTTAGAAATCAGAAAAATGAATTTTAGAAGGCACAAAACTCTCCTGACTGCCTTCGCCAAAAAATTATAGTCTGGAAAAAATATCCGGAAAGTGATTATCGGATGAGTATTAAAAAATCTAAATCTGTGCTGTTGAGGTGGCAATCAAAAAACTCATGATCTTCCCTAAAGGGGTTTAAACCTGAGAAATCCCGGCTTTTTTTCTTTCTTCTGGGGCTGCGAGGCCTTGATCTTATAGTATTTATTTACCCAGGCCTCCTTTTTGGCAATCTTCTTAAGGTCCTCATACTCCAGTTTGCCCGGATGAAGTATGTGGTACTCAAATATCATCACCCCCCTGTTTCTGACAGAAACCGATGTGGGCAGACGAATACCGGATCCATAATGAAACATGGCTAATTCCGGATAATTAAGTAAGGGGTCTCTTCTGTAGCCGGTCGGGTATTTGAATTTTCTCTCTGCCACAACCGGTTTTGGTTTACAGAGAAACGTACTCAGGTTTATAGAATAATCAAGAGACTGTGTGGTATCTGGAAGTACCGGTTGATCATCGATAATCTGGGGCTTGAAAGAGACAGAGGAATCGTGAATTGAATCTATTACAATACCGGCACTCAGCAGAGCACCATTGCCATCGCCGCTGATATTTATTTTGACCGGGATCACTGCTGATTCCTCTCCCTTGTAGTCAAATCCTTTGTAGGACCAGATACGGTCCAGGCCGCAGTGAAAAACAATGCCTACTCCGGTAAGAGGAAAACTGATCGTAAAATCTCTGCAGGAATCGGGTGGTGGAGCATATTCATTTAAACAGAAGCTCCGGGAATAAAAACCGGTTCTTGAGATCTCTATAGTGGGGAAACACAAATCGCCGCTATCCCCGGAGTTCTCTTCTAGATCTTCTCCCAGGATAGGCGAAACCATTAGAAACAGAATCAGCACAAAAACCATTTATCAGACCCTGTAAAATCAAAAAATTAACCTGTTACTACTAAAGGGTACCTCTAAAATATACACTGAGTATTCATTTCGATTGTCTTAGAGTAAAATCACTAATTCCCAAACTCTTATAAGTGAAAAACGCATATGGGCGGGAAAGGTTGCAAAAGATGGTTGTTTTTCAGGTTTAACAGGGTGACGCTAAGAGGTACCTTAAATGGTATCCCCGCTCGTTGTACAGGATCTCTGACATATTTTATCTTGTTAATCACAGTGAATAGATATTCGTGTTTTCACCGGTAGTGGCGTCCGGCCAGCCCCCCTCTACCAGCTGCCGTTCGCACCAAATAAACATCTAACCCCAACATAAAATCCGAAAATGTATAAGACACCCGAAGTATAGAGTGACATGAAAAACAAGGTTCCATTATTTTTATTAGTGGCCGTTTCAGTAGCGCAATCTTTAACGCTTGTAGGAAAGTGTAAAGAAGGGGTAGTTCTATCATCCAGCATGTATGATATGTATTGTTGTCAGAGAATAGAAAAACTTTACAAAAACAGCAACGGCAGTATGGCTGCAGGAAAAAAGGGAATAGATCGAGTCTACATCATGGAGTTCACTTGTAATGTTGATGATACAGCCAGGGTACTTCGTGAATGTATGAGTTCCGGCCTGTATGAATATGTTGAAGTGAACAATTATCTAACATCAATTGCCCAAGAGCCATTCTACCCGAATGATATGGCATTTTATAATAATATGCAATGGGGACTCCATAATAAGGGCGGTATCGCCTGGGATGGTTCACCAAAAAAAGAAGATGTAGATATTGACATGCCTGAAGCATGGTCGATTGAAAAGGGTGATTCAAATGTCATCATTGCGATTCTTGATTCCGGTATCAAAGGCGATTTCGAAGATTTTGATGGAAGAGTATGGATCAACAGAAATGATCCCTTTGATTTAATTGATAACGACAGTAATGGTTATGCAGATGATTTCAGAGGGTATAATTTTACATCCGTTGGGAATGGCGGTACCATTGATGATGTGAATGGGCATGGTACAGCGGTAGCATCAATAATCGGAGCAAATCTTCACAATCGGGAAGAGATGGCAGGTATCAACGGGTACAGCAAACTGATGATATTGAAAGTAACGGAACCTGATGGACGGTCGCTGGTCTCTGATATTGCAGAGGCAATCTATTATGCTGCAGATAATGGTGCGCGGGTGATTAATCTTTCTCATGCAAACCCAATGGGAGTTACGACTGTAGAAGAGGCAATAGAGTATGCACATAGTAAAAAGGTAGTAGTTTGTGCTGGTGCGGGTAATGACAACGTTAATCAGATTTATTATCCGGCACGGTTCAAGAATGTGATAGCCGTTGGAGGGACGACACAGCACGACAAACGGTGTCTGGCATGGATGGGCCATAGTGAATCTGGCGGAAGCAATTTTGGTGATTCTCTTGATGTAGTCGCGCCAGGTGAATTTATCTATACGATAACACTTGAAGATGGAGCCGTACCATTCAAATCGGGTACTTCAATGGCAACCGCCTTTGTGTCCGGACTCGCATCGCTGCTGGTTTCTCAAAATCCAGACCTCACTTCAGACATGGTGACTGAGATTATATGCTCAACAGCAGAAGATCAGGTTGGTGACCCGTCTGAAGATACAAAAGGGTATGACAAATACTACGGCCACGGTCGGATCAATGCCTTCAATGCTCTGCTTAAGGGTGAGGAGTTAAAAACAGGCAGGAAATCAAAGGCATTGGTAAACAGGGAGATTTCCAGGTGGATCAGCTGGTCCAGACCGAACCGGCAGCTTTCAATTAATGTGGAAGGTGCAAAGACAAGCGGTTCCGGGATAGTAGTCAGAATTTTTAACGCATCAGGCAGAGTACTTAAAGTTGTTTCTTTACCCGACTTTACAGGATCGCATACTGTTTCACTGCCGTCTCTCTCTTCAGGTGTACATTTGTACTCGATCCAATGTGACAATGGTACCTGGAGCGGAAAGATATTGGATTGAGCGGACCTCTAAATATTCAGTTTTCAAGCGAAGCCGAACGAGAATTCGCTCTGCTATGCGCCTAAGAGGCGAATCCGCTGTGAGTCGCCGATTGAGTGGGGAGCGCAGTAGAATTCACAGCCGGTCGCAGCGACAACTTGTGACTTGCAACAAAAAAAGCCCCGGTTATTCACCGGGGCTTCTTTGAATTAAATACGGCCATAGGGAGTCGAACCCCAAACCTTCTGATCCGTAGTCAGATGCTCTATCCAATTGAGCTATGGCCGCTTGATCTATATAATAACATGGCACAATTGTGGCGCCATGGAAAGAACTTAAGTGCGGTGATAAAATAAAACGTGCGCCGAAAGCGGGCAAGTTTCTTACATTACCGGGTTTTTCCAAACTATACCGCCCATCTTAGCCCGGTGACTCAGAAATCGCCAGATTCATTCTGCCTATAAAAATTGCCCCACACCTGTTTTGATATGCTCTTAAACACTGCCCCTTTGAACAGCTTTTTTTCCATACTGAAAAAGGCTTGAAACCAGATCTGCAGCCTCCACAACTGCAACTAAAATAAATATCAACTTGAAACCAATTATTCCCGAGTATTCCCGGTAAAGACTTGTGCCGAATATCATAAATGCATACACCAGTAAAGTTCCCGCAGTGATAAGATGTTTTATTGCATCCGCTTTACCGGCACTTATCTTACCCTTTAACTGACTAATGATAACCGCAATCTCTCCTGCCCATAAAACAGTGAGTATGCGGATAAACATGGCAAATACAGGCACATGAATCCGGTGAGAGAAACCCTCTCCAAGACCGGTCCCGAAAAACAGGTTTTCTATATGAGTGACCACCGACGGGAAGATATTAAGCAATACTACAAAGAGTGTAAACAGGGTTATGCCAACTGGATACAGAATACGTGGCACCTCCTTTTCCTCAATAAGCACCGCCTCCAGTACATCGGGATTCCACTCCTCTTTAAAGGGCTTCAGTTTATCAGATGCAAAATGACTGACCGCAATAAACATAACCGTAATTACACCCGTAGCCAGAAACCAGGCATTAAAAAGATTACCCAGAAACATCCCCGCCAGTTGAAGCAAGGTTTTCACATCCCGGGGTCCGTTAATAACGGAGATAACAGATACAACCAGGAAGGCTATGAAAAGCGCGCCCAGAACAACCTTTAAAAGCAAAAAGTACAGACCGGAGAGTTTTTCAGAAATAACCGGTTTCTCCCCGATGTATCTTCCTGCAACTTCATCCGGATTTCCGAACGATTTCAAAAACTCCTTTACATCTGATTTATCCGGAGCGGGACCGTATCTCTCTTCGATATTATCCAGAATCACACTTCTAAGCTCGTTTAGAATATCTTTGCGTCCCCTGAAAGGGAGTCTCTCTCCGATAACATGAAGATACTGTTCAATAATTTTCACAGGCCCTCCTCCTTATCATTTTCCAACCTGGTAATTACACTGTTCATGGTTTTCCACTCCTTAAGCAGCTTATCCCGAATCTGCTTCCCCTCACTGCTTATCTGATAATACCTGCGGGGTCTGGCTTCCGCTATTACCCAGGAGCTCTTCAAAAGGTTCTGCTTCTCCAGACGTCTTAAAAGCGGATAGAGTGTATTCTGCTCTATACTCACCCCGGCATCGTGAAGCCTGGATACTAAAGAGTACCCGTACACAGGTTCACCGGTAGATAACAGAACGTTTAAAACCAGTGTCCCGCGCCTCATTTCCTGTAATAAGTTCTCAAGCACCTCTTCTCTTTCATTCATCATCGCACCTCAATACAAACATACTGTATGTCACACACTATTTGCAATATCATATTATCGTTTTTTTCAAAAACTTGCAACCGCCAGACATAGACCTTCCCTCGTTTTTTCGGAAGGGGAAGGAGTTTTGAGACATTTTCGGATTTTTTTAACACCTGACTTTGGCATCAGGGAAGAGAGGAGGTGTATTTATTACTCCACAACTAAATGTTACCTGTTCAATCTTCGACAGGCATGAGCGGCTGTATGTGCATGTAATTTGAAGTGTTTACTTGCCGGAGTAACAGATCTTGCAGCAGAATGTGCAAAGATGCAATTCACTCAGATGACCAACACAGAGAGAGAATGTATCCGGAAGAAGTTGTTGCGCGTTATTGTGAGCTGGATACATTGGCGATGGTGATGATTTATGAGTATTGGAGGGAGCTGTGTGGATAGGATTAACTCAAAGCTGCCCCGCCTCGATATCAACCCACTCCCCCTCCGGCAAATCCCCCAGCGTATACTGCCCGAACCGCCATCTATGAAGTTCCGTAACTTTGTTTGAAACAGCCTCAAACATCCGCTTTACCTGATGATACCTGCCTTCGGTGATTATAAGGTCGGCACGGAGATCATCCAGTATCTGCAGTTGCGCCGGAAGGCAGGGTGTTTCCTCTCCCTGAAGCATTAGCGTTCCTGAGGCAAATATTTTTACAATTTCCTGATCAAGAGGGTTTTCGACCTTCACCCTGTATGTTTTTGGAACACTCTTTTTAGGCGAAGTAAAATCGTGAATAAGATGGGTAATATCTGTAAGCAGAATGAGTCCGGTTGTATCTTTGTCGAGCCGACCGATACTTGACACTATAGGATTGCGGAAAAGCCAGATCTCAGGAAGCAGATCGTAGATCCGGGGCCCTTCACTTGATTCATGAGAACAGACGTACCCGGCGGGTTTGTTAAACATCACAAAGAGACCGTCAGGATGATCCAAAGGCTCGTCCTCAAAGAGCACACGGGATGGTTCCGCTTTAAATGAGGGGTCCTTTATTACACTGCCGTCTACCTTCACCAGACCTTTTTTAATCAGCTTTTTAGCCTCGTTGCGCGTTGAATATCCACAGTTCGCCAGCACCTGATCCAGTCTTTTAAGCATCTCTCTTTGGGGCCTGTTTTATTAAATGTTCTACAATCGATATTAATATCCGATTCTAAAACTAACTTATACCACCAGTGTGGCGCACCTGCGATTTTTCCAAACCTTTCTGCAGTAAGGCCTAAACGTACTTCACCACTTCAGGGGTGCATAAGTAAGGTATTATAATAGTTTTAAACTTCTGTCACCATTCAGGATTGAAATTTAAAACGCAAAGCATTTATCCTTTGCTCCCAGCTCTTCATTCTCTGCGTTTCTACTCTGCGTCCTCTGCGCACTCTGCGTTTTAATTTCCGGTCTTTATTTCTGCCTCTCAAACCTGGTAGATTCTTTGATTTTAAATGTGTAATAGTGGCTTTTACTTCTGAAACCTTTCAGGATTAAGAATTGAAAACGCAGAGAACGCAAAGACCGCAGAAGGTAAACGCTTCGCGTTT
>JAAYYB010000118.1 GCA_012515615.1 Fibrobacter sp. | reverse complement strand
GGGGTATTGTGAACGCTGATTCCGTTAGTTTTATTCTTATCTTATTTTTTCTCTTTATTGGATTTCTTTTAATCAAAAAGAGTATCGCAGAAAGTAAAATACAATATAGGTGTACCCATTGCGGCTATACGGGAAAAGCAAAAAGGAGATACCAGGGATCAGGATTAATTGAATTAGTGCTTTGGCTATTTTTCATTATTCCCGGCTTGATATACACACTCTGGCGTACTTCCAGAAAAAGACTCGCTATTTGTCCAACGTGCAACAATAGGGATATGATTCCAGCAGATTTGCCATTGGCAATGAAAGTAGACCAAGATAAGAAATGTCCATATTGTGCAGAAACGGTTAAAAAAGAGGCAATAATCTGCAAGCATTGCGGAAAGGAGCTTTCAGCAGAAAAGGAACCCTCTGAAATTGCTTAACCAATGGATAATCGGAAGAACTACAAAAATGGCCGAGCCAATTGGATCACTTAAAAGAAATTTATTGTTTCTAATGCCTCCCCGGCTTCTGAAATTGTATAATACCCTTTTGAAAGATATTTATATTTCCTATCTTAATTTATTCTTTAATGTACTTCGGTTTATTTTAATAAGGCATTTACAAGTTAGAATATATTTTCCTAAAACCTTTTACTTTTAGTGTAATTCTACTTTTTTGTTGAAAAGTGATACTACAGGTAGTATATTAATAAAGGACAAGCAATGTCCAAAGTTGAAAAGATCCTCTCAAAATGGAAATCAAAGCCAACCGAAGTTGATTGGGAGGAAATTAAAAGTATGCTCATCAGGTACGGAATGGATATTGATCAAAAAAGCGGCTCACACGCAGTTATATCTCATCCCAGTCTTTGTGGAAAATCAAAATACGGTCAATTAGGGGAATTTTGTATTCCTTTGAAAAATGGCAGGCATGTTAAGGGATTTTATTTGGCACGAATATTGGAAGCCATTGAAATAATTAAGGAAGGCCAAAATGAATAAAAGTATTGACCATTACATGAGTCTCAGTTATCCCATACAGGTTGTTAAAATAGAAGATTCTTTGGGCGGTGGTTATGAGGCGAGTATTCCAATGTTGGGAAGTTACGCCTTCTGTGCTGAAGGGGAAACTATTGAGGAAGCTGTAAATAACCTTGACACTCGCAAGCGAGATTTGTTTGAAAAGTACGTAAGTAGGAAAATTAGCATTCCAGAACCAAAAGCGGAAGATAAATATAGTGGAAAATTTTTATTGCGCCTACCAAAAGAATTACACAAAATGCTGGCAGAAGAAGCTAAGAGAAATGAAACGACTTTGAACCAATACTGTATTTATTTGCTTACCTACAATGCCACATTGTCAAAGGTTGAAAAGAGAATTTCTGTTATAGGTGAAGATATTGAAAATGTCAAGTATTTGTTTAAGCCAGAAGGAACACAATTAAAAAACAGATTCTCTATTTATAGCCAAGCAGATGTAGCTTGAATTTAAGGGTGACCTCAATGACAAATCAAAAAACAATTGAAAAGCCGAAGATTTCTCCGGATGAATACCGTAAGATTTTAAAAGGTATTGAAATTGAGAATATAGTGCTCACAAGTACAGAAGCTTATAGAAAAGCAACGTTTGATGGTGAATTACCCGTAGAAACTGAAGTTAGATCGAACTATATTCAAAAAGAAGATCAGTTTTTTACAATTAATTGCACTCTTAACCTTACTGCTGGAACTAAACAGGATAATCCTGTTATCAGGGTTAAATGTGAATATGAATTGGTGTTCAAAACTGAATACAAAATCACCGATGACTTTTTTGAAGTTTACAAGCAACTAAATTTAATTACAAGTATTTGGCCATTTTTCAGAGAATTTGTTTACAACATAACCTCACGAATGTACCTTCCACCCCTTACAATTCCTCTCTTTAAAGTTATTTAATTACTTCCGACCTTTATGCACGGCAAGCGCAGGACAAATGCAGATAAGCATAAAGCTGTAATGACCATGCTCAATGATGAGGAATGGAGTAAGTGGTCTGATCGGGAGATTGCTGAAAAGTGTTGTGTAGGCAATCGGTTTGTTTCAAATGTACGCCCAACATCTGTGTACCGTACACAGATAACCGAACGCAAGGTAGAGCGCAACGGCACGGTTTACACAATGAACACTGCCAAGATCGGCAAGCACTATCAAGCGCCGGATGTGATTTAATTTGACATATTGTTCCAGAAGTGGTATATTATAGGCATGGGGAGTTTAACACCTGATCAATTCGGAGAAAAACAAAAACCTGCTATTTCTGGAAGGCGGGTGCGAAAGCTTTGCATGGAAGGGCGTATCAAAGGAGCTGAGCAAGTGGGCGGCAGATGGATCATTCCAGAAGATGCAAAGATTGACATTAGAGACAAGAGATATAGAAGGTAATATATTTTTTGCCTGTATTGTTCCAGTAGTGGTATAATACAAACCAATAACAACAGGAGGGGCTTATGCCTAAGTACAATAACCCATTACCAGAAGGGTTGAACCGGAGAGATTACCAGACTTTTCTATACCGCATTGAAAGGACAGGCGAAAGGCTTAGAGACCGGGACAAGTACTCAGCCAAAAGAGAGCAATTGCCTTCCGGAGAATTCGGTATAGGGCTTTACAAGGGTACTGCCTGCTTAGGAAAATGGTTTATGACTTTAGGGGCAGTTCAGGGGGACAGACAGAATAAACGGGCCTTCTGGAATGTCTTTAAAAAATGCCAGGACTATGAGGAAGTTTATGATCTTGTAAGTAAGTACTGTTTTTATTGGGAATGTCAGTATGAAGAGTATTGGCGAAAATGCAGGGATTTGCAGAACCAATACAATGCGGTTGAAAAGGACTTAGGGCATTGCAAAACAGATTTAAATTATTACAAAGAGCAATATGATAATGAGTTCAAGATGAATAGAAAAGATAGCAACCGCTATTTAAATTTGCTGGAAGAGTATACTGATCTGCTTGGCAAATACAGAGCTTTAAAGAAGGAAAAAACAGACAATCTCTCGAAAGCAGTATCCAAGGAACAGGAACCGGAGAAAGAAGAGACAACGGCGCCAGACTGTGAACCCGGAAGCATAGAAGCAATGTGCCGGAAGCTTTCAGAGGACAGGACGGGCCGCTTTACTTACTCGAAGCTTGATGTAACCCGCAATATTGACCTGTTAATAATAAATTCCGGTATGATACCGGGGAGAGGATGCAAAGCGCAGGGCACGGAGGGGCAGAAATGATCCAGCTTGATAAGTATCTTCAGGGCAAGGGGCAACGGGCAGACCAATTGCCTTCATCATGGGAGTGCTTCACAAGGGCAGAGCTTGAAAGCATAATAGCCGATATTCTTAGGGATCGGAGAGCCAGAGGGCCGGTTGATGTCTGCAACGATCTGGACACAATTTTTTATACTTGAAATAAATTTACCTTTAAAGCATGGTTGGAGAGATAACAGGATTCACAGCAGAAAGGCGGGAAGAATGCCAAGAGCAACAGAAGATTTAAATTATGAAGGGGTGCACCCCTTTAATATTGAGAAAGCAAGAGAATCGTGGTTAAAAAAGAGCGATCCCTTTGGCGTGCTTTGTTATATGAGCAACGAAGCATATTTAAATTTTGTGTGGAACAATCTATTTGTATTAGAAAAGCATGGTAAACTTGCAAAGACATTGCTTGAAGCACTGATAAGCGCAAAAACTAATAATAGCATGTACCCTATTCCGGCTTTGAAACTCATGATAGACCATGCGGGCCGTGAAAATCTACTCAAAGCATCTAACAAACTACCCCACAACGGGCCATTTGAATTATACCGTGGTGTAAATGGCAATGGTGCAAGGCGAAGGATAAAGGGCATATCGTGGACAAGTGATTTTGAAATTGCAAAATGGTTTGCTTTAAGGGGAATGTTTTGGAATGCCACAAAACCGGCAGTCTATAAAATCACAGCACCCTTAGAATGGGTTTACGGTTACCACACTGGCAGAAATGAAAAAGAATTTATTCTAATGCTTCCACCAGAGGCAAAACCAAAATGTGTATGGAAAACAGATAAACCATACCACATGGATCATCCTTCAATGAAGAAATAACACAACAGCCGGAGAAATCCGGCTTTTTTATTTGTAAAGTCTCCCCTTCCCGTTTACCCTAAATTACCCCTTTTTACTCACAATTCAGCACTGCGCAAAAAGCCATAACCAAGTTTAGGTCTTCATACGTGATATTACGCTTCAAATATTGCAATAAGCAAATAATAATAAATTATGGGTAATTATGGGTAATGCGATTGTTAAGCATTATCTAAATGTAAACATTAATAATTTTGCTTGTCAATACCAATGGAGCTTTAAGTCAATGTTTATAGGGGTTTCAGGCGATTTGAAAATTATTAAAATAATACTTGAAAGTTTTTGCCATGACGCTATATTTATACCGAAAATTTGATAGATGCGATATTTATTTAAAGGGTTAAATTTTGGATATACGATATATACGATATATACAAATGAGACGCAAAAATCAATTTTTTCTATAGATTTTTCTGTTATGATTAGCTATCTTTAGAGTACTGTTTTTTTACTTATCGGTTAATACTACTAATGATTAATATTGCTATACAGGAGATGGGCAGATGATTATGAACATGTCAAAGAGACTTGGGGTATAAAATGCATAATATATTGCATGGTCAAAAGTCAAATAAAAATCAAAAGTATCTTATGCAAATAGGGGTTGTCATTACGCAATTGAGACGCTATCTTTATCAGGTGTCTATGGTGATTCTTTTTGTTTTTGTCTCTTAATATTATTACTAATCAATTGTTCAAGGGGGTAATAGTGATCTGCGAACCTGAAACCGAACTGAAGGAAAAACTGAGAAAGGCTGGTATTACCTACCGTGATTGTGCAAACCAGCTCGGCAGGAGATATTCAGTTGTGAATAGCTGGCTAAATGGGTTTTCACCATTACCCGCGACCGCACGCCAGCAGATAGAAGAAATGATCAATACCAAATGCAATGGAACAATGAGGCCGAGAGGTTAACAATGGCAAGACCAATTAAAACAGGGTTGTCTTACTTTCCTTTGGATACTGTTATGGATGACAACGTGGAAGCACTGGAAGCGGAACACGGCAATAGCGGCTTTGCATGGTTAATTAAGTTCTGGCAATCTGCATACCGTACCGAAAATGGGGAAATTGTTTTCCGGGCGGAATACTCCCGGAAAATTCTGGCAAAACGTGCGGATATCACTCTGGAAAAACAAGATTCAATAATTCATACCTGTTTGGAGGTCGGTTTATTGGATGCCGAAGCATACAAAAACGGCATTTTAACCAGCTCAGGAATTAGGAAGAGATTAGAAAAGGTCAATAAAATAAGGGCTTCGGAGAGAGAAAGGAAGGGAAATAGTTTTCCGGCTGGAAAACCTTTGGAAAATAACCGGAAAACTTCTGGAAAAGGGGGGAAAGTAAAAGTAAAAGAAAAAGAAAAGAATAAGACATTTCATCCTCTTTCTGAACTTCTCAGGACAAAAATTCAGGAGCAAGGCACTGATGCACTGTTCAAGGAATCAGATCTTGATAACTGGTCAAATGAATTCAGGCTGATGGTTGAACAGGATAAAAGAACCTTTGAACAGATCCGGGAGAAAATAGAAGCTGTTTTTAAAAATGACTTCTGGAAAAAGCAGATCCGAAGCGCAAGCACCTTCAGGGAAAAATGGAATTCAGGGAAGCTTGATAACCTGAAGACAAACAAACCAGAAGAGAACCCGGAACCCATAAAGCCAGTTATAGAACAGAACCCGTGGGCTAAAATCAGACGTGAAGCACAGCAGGAGGCCGCCAATGCAACTGAATGAGTTGTCTCCCCTGTTGGAAGCAATTATCGGCAAGCACGGCAGGCCGGATTATACAACGTGGTTAAAAATCTGTTCTGGTGTCTGGTCTGAATTCGGGTTTGATGAAAGTTTCCCGATACTAAACAGCTTGATGCCAGAGGAGCACACAGGCGAGTATCTCCGCAAATACAACAAGCGGCTGAAAAATGTCACGCTGGGAACGGTCGTACACATGGCCAGACAATGCGGATACACAGGAAAGTTCACAGGGAATAAAACAGTCACATCCCATAAAACAGAATGCCGATTACCAGAGATATGTCGAGATGAACCTGAAAAGGTTTACAATGTTGTCGAGATCGTAAGCGATGGCGCATTCAACAGACCGGGCGAGTTCAGGCAGATAAAATCAATTTCAGAATTAGATGCACATGGTCACCCTGGACTGGTTGACGTTTATCACAGCATATACTGGCACTCAGAAGATTTACCAAGGTACGCAGAAGCGAACCAGAGCATCAGCGGATATGATCAGGCCTGCAAAGCAAGTGTTCTGCATTTTGATTTTGACTGCAAAGAGAATCCGGGAATAGCCCTTGAAGATGTACGGCAATTTATTGAGCGGGTTTGCTCTGGTTATGATGTTCTGATCGATGCAATGCAAATCTGGTTCACAGGAGCAAAGGGGTTTTCTGTATTCATAAGTGATCAAGCAATCTCAGAAAGCGCTGGAGCGGTAGACATCCCAGAGAGAATAAAGGGAATCTGTTCAAGCATGGCAGAGGGGTTCAACAGTTTCGATCCCACACCATACGACAGGTGCAGAATCTGGCGTTTGCCGAATACGATAAACGGTAAGTCCGGGTTGTATAAAATTCCATTGATTGCAGGCGAAGTATTCACATGGGATATAGACCGGATAAGGGACCGGGCAAAGGAACAGCGATCACTACAAGGTGCGGTTCAGGAGTTCTCAAAAGAGGTTGCACATCATGAATAATACAACGGTTTCAAGTCTCAAGATTGCCGATATGATGCGGCGGGATAGCAATATCGGGCCTGCATCCATAGTGCAATATTCGGCAATCTCTGAAGCCATGAATAGCGCAAAATGTCAGGGAGTAAAGAAAGGACTTACCACTGGCTGGCCATTGATAGATGAGTATATGAACCTGATCACGGGCCTGCTTTACATAGTGACCGGGATTCCTTCACACGGTAAGTCATCCTTTATGAAGTCTTTTATCGTTCATAGTGCAAAAATTCATAACTGGAGATGGGCCCTATATTGCCCTGAAGATTACCCGCTTTCGTTCTATGTTCAAGCATTAAGTGAAATAATAACGGGGAAGCCATTGCATGGCAAGGATGGAATGTCAGAAGCAGAGCGGGAACAAGCAGTACGGTTTATCAATGACCATTTTGTCATATTTGAAGCTTCAGAGGAAGCATACGACATTGAAACGATCCTGCTTACTGTCGAACGTTTGCAACAAGTAAATCCTGTTCAAGGTATCCTGATTGATCCTTTCAATGAACTTGAAAGCACAAGACCTTCCGGCTTATCAGAAACAGACTGGATAGGAGCGACACTCGCAAGATGCAGACGGTTTGCAAGAAAGAATGATGTTGCTTTCTTCATTGTCGCTCATCCCACAAAGCTTAGGAAGCTGGACAATGGGACTCTGCCAGTGCCTGGACTATACGACATCAGCGGCTCTCAGCATTGGGCAAACAAGGCAGATATCGGAATCACAGTACAGCGGGATTTTGATGAAGGGTGTACATACATTCATGTTCTGAAAGTACGGTTCAGGTATTACGGGTATCCGGGAGTAGTGAAGCTATACTATAAACCAATGACCGGAAGGTATTTAGAGTATCCTAAACTTTAAACCCAATCGAAGGGGTACACCATGAGTATGAACTATGCAAACAATCTGAACAGCTTCAGGGAGATCCGGCAGAGGAACCGGGGGATTGTTACGGGTTGGATGCCGTTTGCAGAGATCAAGAGAATATTTGTTAAAGAAAGTTCTTGACGGGAATGCACCATCGGAAGCAGGCTATAAAGGTATGCACTTGTTAAAGAGAAACAAACAATCAGAGCAGAGGGAACAGGCCCGAAAAGAAAGATTTAGGCAATGGGCAAAGAAGGTATTGCGGCGGATGGATGAGCAACAGGGCAGGACGCAATACAAGGCCGATAGCGGGCGGCAAGGGTGAAGGGGTGCAGGGGTATGGATCAGAAGAAGATCGAAGGAAGGCAGGCCAAAGACAAAATTCAGGAGCAAGGAACCGGACTCCCCCCCCCCTTAGGTACTCCTGGGAATCCTTTAATAATGAGGTGGCGGGGAGCTCGGTATTCGTGTCACAAAATTTTTAAAAAGTAGCACTTTCCTATTCCCTGAACCGGGGGAAGGCTGAATGCAAAAGATCGGGGAAGATAAACGGAGATGTACAAAGATTCATTGTGATTAGGCAGTATTCGTTTTCATAGAATTTTATAAAAGTAAATTGACCGATATTAGAGGGTATAACCGGATGGAAAACAAAAAATTCTTATCACTCAAGCAGACGGCGGGGCTTCTGGACGTGAAAGTTGATACGCTCCTGAAGTGGATCAGGGCAGGCAAGTTTCCCAGACCAGACAGCCGCATAAATCGGAAATGCCAGTACTGGAAAACGGAAAGCGTGAATCTGTTTTTAGAAAGTCAGGAGTGACTCAGGGCTATATATCTCGAATTAACTCACGACTTATTACAAGTAATAAGTCATCAAACCGCCAAACAGTAGGAGGGGCGGGGTTTAATTATGAACCATGTAAAAGGGGGTAAATAGTGGTAGAAAATCAGGAGTATTTCAGTCCCGGTGAACTTGCGGAATACCTGAATGTATCAAAGAAGTTTATTGACAAGCACATTGCGACAAAAAGGCTTCCCGGTGCGGTCCGGGTTGGTCGCCTCTGGAGGTTTAAGAAGATCGATATTGAAAAGCGGCTGGCAATTGGTGAATTTTTATTGCCCGAAAAGGTATAAGGTAGCATGAGAACGGGCAAAATAGTATACTATTATCGCGTTACGGTTCAGGGGGTCTTATGATCTTTAGAACCAAAAGCGGCAAATACTGTATTGATGCCCGTATTCGCAAAGACGGAAAGATCGTTCACCGGCGCGAAACCATAGCATGTTCAAAAGAGCAGGCAAAGGCACGGCTGGAGGAAATAAAAGCGGAGATCCGGGCAGGCAGGCCGCTTGAAAGCTCTTTGAAATCTACTGACATAAGCACCTTTAAAGAGCTGATTGAATTTTACCGGGATAAATCCCCTAAAGCACCCTTCAGTCCTGAATATGACAAGAAGGTTATCCGGTTGCGTGATGAATTTAACAGCGTGTCACTGGTTGGCTTTGCAGATCGATTTGAGGCATATATAAAGCTTCTCAGGAATGCAAAGAAATCAGCGGCAACTATTAACAGGCCGATAGAGATTGTAAGAGCGGCTTTTCAAGTGGCTTATTCTTTGGGAATGGTAAAGGGAAATCCGATTACCAAAACCAGATTTCCAGAAATTAAGGAGATCCCCAGAGATATTTCTTTATCACTGGAGGAAAAAAACAATCTGGTTGAAACAGCCCGGAACAATCCCAGAACTGTACACATTGCCGATGCCCTGAATTTCGCATTGCAAGTGCCGGTTAGAAAATCGGAGCTTGTAAATATGCGGGTAAAGGACATAGACTTGTTTTCAAAGTGTATCCGGGTACACAATGGAGAAACCAAAAACGATAAAGGAACCGATAAACCGATTCCCCCGGATATGATCGATTTTTTTATGAAGCGCAAAAAGGAAGGGAAACCAGAGGATCCGGTTTTCTGCAGGATCATAAAAGGGGACCGCAAAAACCGGACCGGGGAAAATTACAAGGTTGTATCCCTGGGGGACTTTAAGAGAGCATGGCAGACAGTCAAGGAAGATGCTGGACGGCCTGATATTCGTTTCCATGATACAAGGCACATATCAGCAACTGACATGGTTGATGCCGGAACTCCTGAAAGGGCTGTGATGGATGTAGCAGGCTGGAATACAAATATGCTGGCCAACTACTACCACCGAAATAATAAGAAATCTTTAGGGCTGGTACAGTTCAAAAAATCTAACTGTGAACCAGTTGTGAACACCATTGAGAAGCAGGGAAGTTAAAAGTGCTGAAATTGAGCGATTTAAGGCAATATTTTAAAAAGAGCAGGTGGCTGTTAACCACCGGGTCGGGGGTTCAAATCCCTCCTGACCAGCTTAAAATAAGCCCTGAAATTGTCTCTTTTCTCCATAAAAGTGGCATTTTTAGGGCATTTTTATTTCTACCCCTTTTTCTGTTCCTTTCCTTTACAATACTACCAAATACGACCTAAGTGTGAAGCTAATGTGAAGCGTTTTCACACTGATAAGTAATTATTAATCATTTTCCGGGACCATAGCACAAAAACCGTATTCGGAAATTTCCGGGTACGTTTTTTTTATTTCGAGTTACAATATTCAAATTGATACTTACTCGTTGAGGATTGCCAATATTAAAATAATGACAGATCCATATAGGTAAAAACAGTACATTCGCAATTGTTTTATGATTCACTACATTTTTAGGGTCAGCTTGTTAAAAATATACAACATCAGTATAATACTAAGGTACATTCTACTGCTAAATAAATTGTGTCTGAGGATTCTATGCAGTTTAATTCGATTCATTTTATCCTGTTTTTATTTTTAGCACTTACAACAACAGCCCTGATGCCTCAAAAATACCGGAAAATTCTTCTGTTTGTCGGAAGTTGTTATTTCTACGCGGTATGGGATTATCGATTTTTATCGCTTATGATTTTCTCGGCTGCTGTTGATTATGTCTGCGGCAGAAAAATATATCTCACTGAAAATTTAAAAGTGCGAAAATGGTATCTGATAACAAGTGTAGTGTGCAATTTAGCGGTTCTAGGTTTTTTCAAGTATTTCAACTTTTTTGCTGAATCTCTTCAGCATCTTATTGGAGTATCCAATCCAGTTCTATTTAATATTGTCCTCCCGGTTGGAATATCATTTTATACATTTCAGAGTATGAGCTATACGATTGATATTTATAGAAAGGATATCGATCCTGTAACAAAAGCGATTGATTTTTTTCTTTTCATAACTTTTTTTCCGCAGATCATTGCCGGTCCCATAGTACGGGCAAGAGAATTTCTCCCACAGCTTGACATGCCAGTCATTTTCAAGTGGAAAAATATTATTGATGGAGTCATGCTGTTTTTGCAGGGTTTTGTAAAAAAAGTTCTGTTTGCAGATTTGCTTGCGCGATATGTCGATCCTGTATTCAGTTCTCCAGGGCACTACAGCTCAATAGAGTGTGCTCTGGCAGTGTATGGATTTGCATTTCAGATCTATTATGATTTTTGCGGATATACAGATATGGCTACAGGTGTGGCAAAGATGTTTGGTTTTCAGTTGCCTCTTAATTTTAATCACCCTTATATTGCGACAAGTTTGAAAATGTTCTGGCAGCGATGGCATATAACACTCTCATCCTGGCTCAAAGATTATCTTTATATTCCACTGGGAGGCAATAGAGGTGGGAAGTTTATAGTGATGAGAAATCTTGTACTAACCATGTTTCTTGGCGGATTATGGCATGGCGCCCAATGGACATTTGTGATCTGGGGTCTGTACCACGGAATTCTTCTGGCACTTGAAAAGTTTACGTTTTTCTCAATGGCTCATACCAAAGAAAAAAGTTCTCTCTTTATTCTGATTGTGCGGAATTTCGCAATTTTTAACCTGATCTGTATTGGCTGGATATTTTTCCGGGCAGAAAGTCTAAAATCTGTGATGGGGATCTTTGGTTCCTTGTGCAAAGGGACATTTGCATTTGATTACAGTGCTGCGATTCTTTCTTTCGCACTGATCCTGTTTTTTACCTTTGAAATACTCTCATTTCTATCAGAAAAAGGAGTTGTAAACATGCAAAAACTTAATCTGGTAAAATGTGCGGCTCTTGGTGGTGCGATTCCTTTGGCATTTATTTATTCGGTACAAAATGTCCCGTTCATCTATTTCCAGTTTTAGTCATGCGCTATATTTCATTTATAACAGCATTGGTCTTGTCAATTACCTTTGTCACCACATTCAGTCTCCGTACTATTCATACAAGTTTACCAATTCAGATTCTGAACAGGTATACCCCAGATTCAACGGGGCAGGTCGTCTTTCTGGGGAGTTCTCTTACTGATGCTGGGGTGAATGCAAGACTTCTCGATTCACTTTTTTTTAAGTCATCAATCAATCTGAAAGCTTACAATCTCGCGCTGGCCGAAATCTCAAATGATATCTATTCATATCTGATATGTAAAAACTGGATATATGCAAAAGGTAAGCCACGTATTATAGTGATTGAAATTCGGGACATTCCTTTTCAGTATTGTAAAAAACCGATCCGCCCCGTAATAAACGGCAAAAGATGGGACCTGATTGCTCCGGAACTCATGACTTATGACGATTACAGATTCGTTTGCGGTGGTTTCCCTGGTCTGTTAAATTCAATTGAATTTTTTTTCCACAAACACAGCTATTTTTATCATAACCGGATGCACTTACAAGAGGTAATTGCTGAAAAAATCGGTATTCGTTTTAAGAATCTTATCAAAGAAAAAGAAAATCCATATGCAATGCACAAAGATGCTTTCGAGATTATGAGAGACCGGTCAAGAGAGAGTATCAGAGACACAGCATCTATTAAATCTCCGGATTTCCTCAATGGTTCACATTTTTTTGCTGACCTGGTGTATCTCGCTGAAAAGAATGGTACTAAGCTGCTATTTATTCGTCCACCATATCCTCCTTGCGATATGGAATTGAGAAAAAACAGCTATTTTATGTGTGCAGATTCCGCATTCAGATCCATTTGTGATTCTCTGGGGTTGAGCTACTGGGACTTTGGGTCTGCACAGTCAGAAAAACAATGGAATTTCAGCGACAGGATTCATTTATCTGAAGAGAGTGCGCTGTTGTTCACTGAAAAAATATTTGAAAAGCTGCAGCAGATTGATTTATCGAATTGATTAATTTCACTTATCCCTTAGAATTCTCACAACAAGTCCTTTTGTTTTCTGCTAATTATAAACAGTCATCGCCTGACCCTCATAGGTAAGGAATACGAGAATACTCTTGATACATATGCCGGGGTTGAAGACAACAGTGACACAAGAGACCTCGGCTCCCGAAAATTCCATTGGTATATCTGTCCTCCAGGAACAGCAGAGAAGATTCTTGTATTATTCGATGTAAGATCATTGCCGATTGTGCCATTTGTTTCACAAATTTTCCAAAATACTGATTTATTGAATGTTGATTTATATTATTGGCCCAGGAATGCTTAGAAACAAATGGGGTTTTCATTGTCAGTCGGAATTAATCACGGCAGGAGCTTTATTTAACCAGCCTTCAATGATATCCCTGGACAGATTATAAATGTGCAAAGTTGAAACATTTTTAGCACTGAACCCGGCATAGATATTTTTCAACATACCCCCCCCACCAGCTTTACTCGCATCCTCTAAATTTATAATACTATATTCTTTATTATTCAAACTCAAACAAAGAAATCGTAAATGAAAAAACTGTTTCTTCCTGCATTGCTCGCAGTAATTCTTGTCTCCTGCTCCCAGTTGCCCACCGATCAGAATTCTGAGCGTCCGTCCTATTCTTATACATTCAGTTTACCTGCGCTCCACCCCGACTCGCTCTCCATTTCTCTTGTTGCCAGTCAAGCCGGGCGGTTTGTTTTGCCCTTTCATTTTTTCGATAACCCGGTTGACTCTTTTTCTTCTGAGATTGTCCGTGACCTGCAGGTTTTTGATTCCGATGGAGCTCCGGCAGATACTTTATTGATGCTGGAAAAGATCGGTCCGATTTACAATCAGGTTATAGGTTTTTCCTCAAATGTAAAATTCCCGGTGACAATCCGCTGGAAACTCAATCCTGAAGCATTTTCAGATACAGCGATGAACCTTCTTCCCCCTGTAGCTCTTAGCACTTCGCGGCTCTCAATCACCGGAGCATCATGCTTTATCATCCCGTTTATTGAGGGTTCTATCGCACAGATGTGGCGTAAGCCCCTTGATTTAGAGATAGATTTCAGAACCGGGATACAAGTATACGGCATTCCCGAAAAATCATTCAGATGCGCCAATATATACGAACTGCTTTTTCTTCAGATCTTTTCGGGAGACCCCGTAATTGCACAGGGAACAGGCGGCGGGACAGACTTTACTTTTCTAAATCTCCGGGAAGAGAGTTTTGAACCGGGGATGATGCAGGCTGTTTCCAGTAACTTTTCTCTTATCCTTGATGAAATCGCGGCCGTATACGGCAGCTTTCCGGAAAATTACACAGTTGCGTTTCAAGTAATCAGAGGTGGTCTGGAAGCTACTTACGGGTTTTCTGTTCTGCGGCCCAGCCTTGACACAAACTTCCAGTTCCATGAGGTCCTGGCCCATGAGGCTCTGCATAATTTTATCGGGATCCGCTGCGGAGAGTATGATGATCCCTGGTGGAAAGAGGCTACAACCAATTATCTGGGAGCGGTTCTTGCTACCAGACTTAATCTTTACAACAAGGAATCTCTGAAAGGCAGACTGACCGCACGTTTCGCTTACACAGATTCATCCAGATTCAATCTCGCCCTTTCCGACCAGTGGCTGAGGGAAAATATGTTCCCTCAGAATGTTCATCCCCTTGTTTATAATAAAGGAGCACAGGTTGTAATGCTTCTTGACCTGAGAGTCCGGCAGGCATCCGGAAACAAGTACTCAATAAACGATGTCACCGCTTATTTGACAATAAATTTTACTAATTCAGCATTCAATCGGCAGGACTTTCTTGCAGCATTCAGGTCATTTGGAAACATAAATGTAGATGATATCTTCTCGGATTACATAGACATTGCCGGGGCACTGATTCCGGATTCGCTCCTTGCCCTTGCGTTTGATTCACTCGATTCTTTAGGCGCGTTCGGGGATTGACGGAACGTAATGTTGTTTTTGACTTTCCATTTCCAGGGTGTTGCCCTTCGCTGGATTAATTCAGCCTTTCAGGCTGTTAAGAAACCTTCGGCCCGTTTTCTAATTGCTCAGGTATAAGAGGACACTATTTAACAGAGTTGTGAGATAATATTGCTAAAACTCTTGTTTCTTAACTCCTAAATCTTACTCTTTACTTGCAACTTGTGACTTGTGACTTGCGACTTTTCTTAACCTTCTGATCCATGACATCCGGTTGATAATCCTGCTTCTGAGCCTTAGTGCACCCAGGGAATCTTTAAAATCAGCTACACCCGAAATTCCGCCGCTTGGGTTGCAGTCCAGCCATCTCAGTTTTCCCAGACACGCCTGTTTGATCGCATGATCGTAAAGGAGGTTACTTGCCCGGTATTTAAAGTACTCTTCCAGTCCCGCACCATGCCATACAACTGCGTGGCTGTTCCAGTAAAAACAAAGTATTCCGGCAATGATCTTTCCATCTATTTCAGCAACCCAGAGTTTCCGGTTTTCATCAGGAAGATCACGGATCGAGTTAAACACCTCCGGGCCGTAACTTACCCCTGTAAACTTCTGACCTCGTTTCCATCTCTGTATCGATGAAAGGTAGATGCTGTAATACTGATCCCAGTCACCCTGTGAGGCAGCCTGCTTCACTGTGACACCCTTGCGCATTGCATTGCGGACAGCATTGCGATGGTTGCATCCTGCCCTGTCAAAAGCGGCCTCATAACCCTCACTGAGATCTACGCTCTGAGTAAAATCTTCCTCTGATCCGTCTATGTCAACTTTCTGCAGCACTGGATCGTACGGGTTTTCTCTTAGTATTAAATCCCTGAATTTGCGGAAATATTCCAGAATAGCTTTATGGTGCTCAGGGGTCAAACTGGATCGGGATACCCACCCCCCGAAAGTGGCTGCCGGCATGGAAAGTATCACTTTGAATAATTTTGCAGGGCCGCTTTTGACCGCACAGGGAAAAAGCACCTCTGTTCCGTCATTAAACTTCAGAATTAATCCTTCCGGCCTGACTCTGCGTCCGCTGAATATTTCCGGCCACATGGGGGTATGAAAAAAAGTGGCAAAGGGAGTCTCTTTACAGATAGTGAGCCACTGATCTCTGGTCGCTTTCGATTCACAAACTATCTTCAGATCACCGCCGCTCACAGTTCTTCTCTTCTTCCCCTGTAAATCGATTGGTAAACACTGTAAATCATTTTCGACTGAGTTTTTATATCGTGGTTCTCCAGTGCATTTTTTTGTCCCCGGGTCCCCATTTTTTTCCTCAATTCCTCATTTCCCAAAAGACATTTAAGATTATCTGCAAGAGAATCTATGTTATGTTCAGGACAAAGCAGCCCGGTTTCTCCGTCAATTACCACATTAGGTATATCACAGTGAGTCGTGCCTATAACAGGTTTTCCGGCAGCCTGGGCCTCTATGCAGACAACAGGAGCCCCTCCTTCAGTATCACCATCCGATGCCGTGCAGGATGGAGTCAATACTATGTCTGAGTTGACAAGCAGTTTTCTGTACTTTTCCACATTTACATTCCCATGAAACACTGCTTTACCAGAGCAATTATTATCCCGGAGGATCTTCTCAACCCTGTTTCTGTAATACCCCTCCCCTACAAGATGCAGCTCTGTATCAGTGTACTGCTGAACTGCCCTGCAGAATGCCTCTGCTGCATCCAGAGCTCCTTTCTTCTCCCTCTCCAGCCCCACAAAAAGCACCCTCTTTTTCCCGTCTCTATCAGGTCTCCAATTTACAGCCGCATCCTCGATGCGCCTGAGGTCAATACCAATTTTATTCACCCTTATTTTTCCCGGATCGCATCCAAGCGCCTGCAGCTTCCCTGCCATGAATTTTCCCTCAACAATAAACACACTTCCGTATTTAAACAGCTCTTTATATCTCATTTTCCAGACAAAGCGTTTCGGCAGCTTGTTTATGTCAAGGCCATAAAAAGTGGTGACAAGGGGAATACCCCTGTTTTGAGCTACTCTCAGAATTCTCCATGACTCTGTTGAGAAATGTCCATGAAGAATATGCGGCGGCTTTCGCTCGATAATTTTGTGAAATACCGGCTCACTGAGCCTGGGGAGAAGCCTGGTCAGCTGAAGTTTTATCTTGTCAAGTATCGCCGGACCGCAGAGAACCGGATAAACATTATCAAAAGGGAATTGTTCTGTATTCTGCCTGAACTGGCATATAATTGTATGATCGATATCAGTATTAAAGAGCAACTGATTGTAGATCCAGTTTTGAGTGACCGGAAGAAAAGAATGTACGACATGAGCCACTTTCAAGCGTTTCATAATGTGCTCTTCAGGGTTTCTTTCAAAAACTGCTTTGAACGAACCATCTTCATGAAACCAATTTTCAGAAGCGACCATTTAAGCATGCCGTAATAGCGCTCAGAACTGTATTTCTCACGAAGGTGAGCGGCCGCCTGAATGTAATTTTTCCTGCTTCCTGACACTTTATCCCAAAGACCATGGTCATGATAAATGGTCAATGGTTTATCTATTCCGGTTATTTTTGAACTTTTGAGTATTCGAATGTAAAGGTCGTAATCCTGAAGAGCCCTCAGCGATGGATCGAACCCTCCCGTCTGCTCAAATGTTTCCCTGCAGAGCATCACAGAGGATGTCGTTCCGATAAAATTTTTTTTCATTATGGCTTTAAAAGGATCGGCACCGGGTTTGCGGAAAATATACCTGCCTTTTCTGCCAGCTTTATCCACTACAGAAATTCCTGTATAGCACAAGCCGGAATCTGTGCGGCTGATCGCAAGAAACTGATCACTGAGTTTACTCTCTTCCCACTCATCATCATCATCAAGGAAAGCGATAAATTCTCCTCTGGCATGCTCTACACCAAGATTGCGACTGTAACCTCCGCCCTTGTTTCCCCCACTGTAAATATAGCGAATCTGTTTTTGAAACAGTTCTTCTGCCAGAGATTCATTCTCCAGGTCACCATCGTCAACAACGATTATCTCCTGTTCAGAATCTCTCTGTTTTCTGACACTGTCAATTGCCCTCTGGAGCAGCTCGACCCTGTTTCTGGTAGGTATTACGACACTGACTTGAGCCATCTCTGTGCCCCTCGTGAAAAGAAGGTCAGGGTGTAATGAGTATCTTACCCTTGCGGGAAGATTTACCTGCGGATTGCACAGAATAAAAGTAAGTCCCGGGAGCCAGTTTCGTTGATGGTTTCCAGATACAAAATGCACCTTCGATGCCGTCTCTAATCTGTTCGGCTCTGGAAATCATGTTGCCCCCTGATGAGTAGATAATGACCTTGCTTCCCGGGGGCAGATTTCTGAATTTTATCTCATCATGCCTGCTTCGGCAGAAAGGGTTCGGGAAGACATTTACATCGGATGGACTGTTTGTGGTAAGCTTATACCCCAGTGCGAGGCGGGAAACCCCAAGAGCCGTACCCACCCAGAGAAAACCATTTCCTCTGTCAATCTCCAGGTCTGTTACATCATTTGAGACCAGGCCCTGAGTTGTGGAAAATGTGGACCTGCTTTCATTTGTCAGATTGAGCCTGATCACTCCCTCTCCAGGAACTCCCATCCACAGGATATGCTGATTTTCATGCTCAATCGCACTTACAGCCGCACCGAGTTCTTCCATTTCAGTGAGCTTGTTTGCCTGGGGGTCGTACTCAAAGATCCCATCAGAGGTTGCAATTCTGGTTATCAGATCATCTGTTGTAGACATGTCATTTACAATACCCTTATCGGTGAAAGTATTGAGAACAGTGATACCGTTTTTCAGCGGATCTCCATTGTGCCTGAAAACAGTGATTTTACCCTCCTCACCTCCCAGAATGATGTTGCCGCTTTTGTCAACTATCAGGGATCTGGGAATATGTGAATAATTAGCATGATCCTGCGGAAAAAACCTGCGGTAATGCGCATTTGAAGGATCAGCCTGCAGGGCATCAGGCTCAAATCTTGGATCATAACAGATCAGGCATCCATGAACACTCTGCCAGGAAGCAAACCACATGTACCCCGATGAATCCTGAGCGATTGCATCACACTTTGCCCAGTCGGGATCAGGGCAGGTGGTATAGCTGTGATAAAACTTTCCATCGCCAAAGTTTTTTGCAAAGTTGCAATATCTCGACCAGTCATTCAATGCGGGATTAAAGCATTTTATCTGCCCGCCTGATGTTCCAAGCCAGATACGTCCATCACTGCTTTCAGCTATACCTCTATGATCCATATTGTCCCCATAATAGCCCATCTGCGGGATATTTGCGGGACTGTAAACATTCCAGGTATTCCCTGTCAAAGAATTGAAACCTCTCCACCAGGGCATGTTCAATCCGCCTATTCTGGGCATTACCCAAAGGTTGCCAGTTCTGGTAACAAGTATCTTGTTTGCATAAGTCAATGACATTCCACCGATGGTATAATTCTTCAGCTGAGCCCCATCCCATGAATAAAAGAAATCGTGCTCGGTGCCGATCCAGCAGGTTTGCTTATCTCTGGCTCCTATAACGGTAATATGACTTGGAAAAGAACCTACTAATTCAGTACCATAGTAAAGATTAGTGCTGTCTGTATGAAGAAGTTTGTCTTTAAAAAGAGCTGCTGGTTTGCTGTAACTCTTCAGCCGGCCGGAAACCTGTACCAGAGCCTTTACCGGATCGTCTGTAACCTTTACATCCCAGATGGATGGATCATAAAAGTTCGAAGCTATCAATCTGTCACCGCTGATTAAAAGCCTGGCAACACCTTCATCAAGACCTGCAAACAGAGTATCTTTAACAACCCTGATAACGTTTACTTTTGAACCGGAAAAGCTGCCGAACCTTGTGGCATTCTTTTCCACACTCATTGTTTCGGTATTGAAAAGGCTCAGCCCGTTATTTGACCCCACAATAAGGAATTTCCCTCTTGAGAGCAAACTTGTTATGCCCCAGCCTGCGGAAAAGTAAGACTTTGAAGATGTTATCTTACCTCCCCTGCCTCTCCTGGTGAGATAGCCCTGAGAGGAGCCAGTCCAGAGATTTCCTTCAGTATCACGGCATAAAGCAGTAATGGACGGGTCTGGTGAGGAAACTGTTGAAGCGCTGAGCGTTCCTTCGGTATAAGGACTGGCGATTGAATACAGTCCTCCGCTTGTGGCCACCAGAACAGTATCTCCCTTAAACTGAAAATCATTAACTGATTTGGGTGAGGAATAATTAATGACCGATTCAGCTGCATTTATCTGTGCAGCCGCTGAAAGCAGCAGGTATATAGAGAGTCTTTTCAGTTGCATTTAAACCCGGATCGAATTGGGAAACAGAATAATAACTGAAATGAATATACCTCAATTTTCGGTCAAATTCTACTTTTATAATGTATAAACCAGCTTACGCACCCGGGAAAGGAGTGAGTGCTGACCTTGTAGCAGAAAGATTTGTGAAAGCCTTTATGCACAAAGGATAAGTGCAATTCGCCCTGATCCGGATGCATAAGTTGAGCAAAACAGGATATCAGTCTCTATGGGTGAGACAAACAGGCATACCAGGTAAACATATTATTGAGGGCACCTCTAAATATTTCTCCCTATGAGTGCTCAAATGTGGTATAATTTTTTATGTTCCAAACGCGTTTCGGATTTATTCAACCAGAAATATCCCTTTATTCAGCCTTATGATGGATTTGAGGCCCCCATTCCAGCTCAGGGCAGAGAATTTTTCTGTAAACTCAGGTATTCTTTCAAAATTAAAAGATAGTTTAAATACTTTAAAACAGTGGTAAGCATGAAAATATTGATAGCTGATGACGAACTGGTGAGCAGGACAAAGCTTGTAAAGCTGATCGAAGAACTTGGTCACGAGCCTCTGATTGCCCTCAATGGCAAAGAGGCACTCGCAATCTGGGAGCAGTACAGACCAAGGATGGTTGTGACAGACTGGGTCATGCCCGAGATGAGCGGATATGAGCTGGTAAAGGAGATTAAGAAACACCAGGGAAGCCAGTACTGCTATGTCATCCTGATAACTTCTCTGGATGATAAGGAACACCTTGTCGCGGGAATAGAAGCCGGAGCAGATGATTACATGACAAAACCATTTGTCAAAGAAGTACTGGCTATGAAACTCAAATCTGCCCAGCGGATTCTCTCATTTGAAAGCAGGGACATTGTGATCTTCTCGATGGCCTGCCTTGCAGATGCCAGAGATGATGATACCGGAAACCACCTTGAACGTGTCAGATATTATTCAAAAGTGTTGGCTCAAAACCTTGCCGAGACAACATCAATTGAAGAACTCACTCCGCTTTTCATTGACAACATCCTCATGACCAGCCCCCTTCATGATATCGGTAAAATCGGAATTCCCGATTTTGTACTCCTCAAGCCGGGTCGCCTCGACGAAAAAGAGTATGACATCATGAAAAAGCATACAACCATCGGCTTCGAGGCACTAAATGCAGCAACAGAAAAATACCCCAATGCCGATTACCTTAAAATGAGCGCTGACATTGCGCTTTATCACCACGAAAAGTACGACGGTACCGGATATCCTTTTGGAAAAAAAGGAGAAGAGATCCCTCTTTCAGCAAGAATTGTTGCTCTGGCTGATGTGTACGACGCACTGTCCAGCAGAAGAGTCTACAAAAGTGCAATGCCCCACGATACGGCAAAGTCCATTATTATCACAGAAAGAGGAAAACATTTTGACCCGCTTGTTATCGACGCATTCCTCCGCTGTGAACAGCAGTTCATCGATATTCTCGAGAAGTTCAAATCCGAGCAGTAAAGGTTTATACTATGTCTCCAATACAAGACAGGGGAATTTTAATAGTAGATGATTATCAGATCAACAGAGAATTATACAGCTTTTTTGTGAAAGCCTCAGGGGCTCAGGCCTTTACTGCTGATAACGGCCTCGATTGCCTTCAGGTGCTGGGCAAGCATCCGGTTGACCTGATTTTGATGGATCTTCACATGCCGGAAATGAACGGAATAGAAACAACAAAAGCAATCAGGTCAACACCGGAATGGAAAAACATCGTCATTATCGGTACTACAGGATCGGATAACACATCTGAAATAGAGAAATGTATCGATGCCGGCATGAATGACGTTGTGCCCAAAAGTGAAATTACTGCTGAGAAATTATGTGAACTTGGCAGTACCTACTTTCAAAACACATCAACCCGAACCACATGCAACGACTCCGCCAGTTCTTCTGAAAAGAACAGCCGCATTTTTGACTATGAACGGGCTCTTGAAGAATTCGGGGGAGATGAGCCGCTTCTCAGAGACCTGCTTGTAAAATTCAGCTCTGTTCTGAAAAATCAGATCCTATTTTTAAAGGAAGCGCTTGGATCTGATAAGATCCTCAGTATCCAAAAAGAAGCACACTCGATTAAAGGCGGGGCAGCGAACCTGTGTGCCTGGCAGCTTTCAAATGCCGCAAAGGAACTGGAATTTATCTGCAGCAAAAGCACCATGCACAATCTTATTGAACAGCACATTGAGGTTCTTGAAGATCAAATCATGAAATTCTGCGAAAAAATTGAGAATCTAACCTCAGAGACCTGAGATTTTCCGTTTACATTTTATAAGGTAAACGAATAATAAAACAGGTCCGTTTTCCTGTTTCGGATTCAAATACTATCGAACCGTTGTGGTTTTTTGTTATAATGAAGAATGAAACAGACAACCCAAGTCCGGTCCCTACCCCAACCTCCTTTGTTGTAAAGAACGGTTCAAAGATTCTCTTTCTGGTCTCCTCCGGAATACCGGGCCCATTATCCTCGATTTCGATTTTCACATTCGATATCTCGTTTTTTACCCGGATTGTAATTAAAGGAACAAAGTTATCCTCTTTTTTGGTATAAAGCGCATATGCCGCATTTTTCAGCAGATTTAATATAACCTGCTGAATTTCTGTGACATTGCAGAGCAGGTCAGGCACAAAGTCATCATATTCTTTACATATTTTAACCTGACGAAAGTCAAACTTTTTCTTCAGTTCATATTCATTCTGTGCCAGTTCTAATGTTTTATCGATGATATCCTTGACATTTGATTTATTCTTGGAGTGATTGCTCATCCTGCTGAACTGAAGCATATTTGAAACGATTTCACTGGCTCTCTTTGATGCTGAAAGCATACCTTCCAGATAGTGAGTGACTTTTCTTCTTTCCAGATAATTCTGCATACTCCTTAGGTCAATATTCAACTCATCAGCTATTGTTTTGTTTATCTCATGATCGGGAGAAACGTGGCGCAATATGTTCTGAATACCCTGGCTTATGATCCCAAGCGGATTATTTATCTCATGCGCCATCCCTGCAGCCAGCCCTCCAAGAGACATCATCTTCTCATTCTGAATCATCATGTTTTCCAGATGTGTCTTATCTGTCACATCATCAATCAGTATGACAACACCCAGTCTTTCAGTTTGTGAAAGCGGAGATATCGCTATATTGAGGTACATCTGATGCAGGCGTTCCGGATGAGTGTAAATAATAGAGAATTTCCTGGACAGGTTATTCTTGATGCAGTCATGTATGCAGTTATCTTTGTCTTGAAGGGCCGGAAGAACACCTGTGACTGGATAATGAAGAAGGTCTTCGGGGCTCTTTGAAAAAAATCTCAATGCTTCCTGGTTGACCTGCTTTATCTGTTCCTTTGAGTCTACAGAGATAATTACAGAGGAGATGGAATCTATTATGCTATTAAGGTAAGTGCGAAGCTGCAGTGCTTCATTTTGTGATTTTTTCCGGTAATCGATCTCATCTTTCAGAGATAGAATGTTTTTATTGAGCTTCTGCACCATAGTGTTGAAACTTATCTGCAGGAGCCCGATTTCATTCTGAACTGTATGCGGTATTCTTATAGAATAATCGGATTTATGAGTAATCTGTTCAGCAAGGTCTTTAAGCTGCAAAATAGGCCCGGAGATAATCCTCTGAAGTCTCAGGGCAACAAAAAATGAGACCGCCATAATAATAAAAAACACCAGAAGAAAGATGCCTGTAGTAATCCTGGCTTTCTTGCTGATCTCATCAGTTGAAACGTACATCACAAAACGGCCGAAATACTGATTTTCCTGTTTTATCGACTTTGATAAATACAGTCCGGTTTTGTCAAAATAACTTGCATCAGCACTGGAGTCCTCAGATCTGTAAATCCTGCCAGCTGAGTAATAGGCGAATATGGAATCATTGACATCAAAAACCGCGGCATAAAGAACAGTAGGAATTTGCCCGAAGGATGAAAGCAGTTCCTGCGCCCCGAGTGTATCATTGAAAAGAAGTGGCGATTTACAGTTTTCAGATATCACATGAGCAGTGAAACTCATCCCGTTTTTCAAGTCCCCATAAGATTTTTTGTAGTCGTAAATCACACTGAATGAGAATGCCATAAGAGTCGAAAAAAGTGTGACTGCTAAAATAATCAGTATGAGTTGTGACCTGAGTGATAAGCGTTTCAAGGTGTTTTCTCCTGAGTAGTTATCACTCTCGATTTTTTCAGCAGATGATGACTGATTTTAAGATTTGATCTTGAAGCTTCCGTTTCGTTAATCATACAGCTTATCTGCTGATTAACTGATGCGATGCAGAGAATAACCCCTTTTTTTGCCAACTCGGGACTCTCACTTACCGTCAGAATCGGCTTTCCACGGGTTAAGGAGAGAATCGTGGCCAGCTTACCGGGCTTCATTTCCGGAAGGACAATCAGGTTGCAATTGACAGCTTCATTCAGCGTATCAAGGTCCTGAAAGACCACACTCCGGTTTTTAACCTTTTTCTCTGAAAATACCTGTTTAAGATGAGGGACGATTCTGTCATCAGGAAATACTCCAACCCTGAAGGTTGAATCTGTCTTGAGAGAGTCTGATCCAGCGGGCCAGGTAATAAATCTTACCGCCGCCTCAAGGAAAAGTGCTTTGAGCGGCAGCTCTTTAACCTGTGAACAGGCACAGCCACAAAACAGAAAAATTGCGTATATAAAGCAAGTTACTTTTTTTTGCATTGCGTTTTATTTATCCAGATTACCGGTCGCAAAATCCTTTTTTGAAATCAGGATTCAGCAATTCTCAGGCGCATTGTTTTGCGACTCAGAGATCAGTGCCGGAAGCTTTACTATAAACTCTGTGCCCTGCCCCAGCTCACTTTCAACATCAATACTGCCGTGCAGATTATTGACACAATATAATACCGATGTAAGACCCAGACCGGTTCCTTTTTCGCGGTCTTTAGTTGTAAATAATGGATCGAATATTTTTGCCATGGTCTCTTTAGACATTCCGGTACCGGTATCAGTCACCCTGATACATACCATTAGATCTCCCGACTTTTCATCCAGTTCATTAATAGTACTGAACTTCAGTTTTCCTCCTGACAGCATCGCATCACGGGCATTGATTCCTAGATTCAGGAAAGCATTCTGCAACTGATTTTCATCCCCCAGCACAAAAGACACCGAGGCCTTAAGGTCCAGACTAACGTCTACATCCCTGCAGTTTGGACGCATAAGCGTCTCTGTATCCGAGAGTACCTTATGAATATCAATGCTCTCCAGTTCCTCTTCCTCTTTCCTGATAAAAGTAGTGATTCTTCTGGTAAGGTTTTGGCCCATCAACACAATTGCATTGATTTTATAAAGGTATTCAGATTCTGTACCGCCAGACTCCACCTTCTGGCGTAAAAGTGTCGTGTACCCATGAAGCGCGGCAAGGATATTGTTGAAATCATGCGCTATACCGCTGGCCAGCAGTCCCAAGGATTCCATCTTCTGAGCGGTGTAAATCTGCTTTTCAAGCTGCCTGCGCTCCTCTTCGGCCCTCTTGCGCTCAGAAATATTTCTGCATACCGATAGTATCTGCGGGGAGGAATCCATAACAATCATACACGCGTTAACTTCCACAGGGACCTCAGTTCCATCCTGCTTTATATGCAGCGATTCATACATGGTGCCCGAGTCGGCTGAAATATTTCTGAGACTGTTTGTAAAAGTTTCCACTTCCCCGTTCGCAAAAAGCTTCTGCATCTTCATACCCAGAAGCTGCTCATATGAATATCCGGAACTGTCCACAGCTTTTTGATTGATATCGATGATATTTCCGCTCAGATCATGAATAAAAATTGCGTCTGCAACAAAATTAAAGAGAGTTTTAAAGCGGCTTGTACTCTTCACAAGCTCTTCGGTGCGTTTCACCACTTCCTCTTCGAGGTGTTCATTATACCTGTGGTTTTCCTGGAGCAGCTTTTTGCGTTCGAGCGTCCGGCTTATTGAAAGCTCAAGAACACTGTAGTCGTGTATCGGTTTGAGTATGTAATCCCATGCTCCGTTTTTCATGCTCTGAACAACATCTGCCAATGTTCCGGTTCCCGATATGACAATCACCGGCAGCTCCGGAAATTCTTTCTGAACCACGGCAAGCAGATCAAGGCCGTTCATTTCCGGCATTCTCAAATCAGTAAAAACAAGGTCAGGATGTTCAGATCGGATAATCTCAAGTCCCCGCCTTCCATCGGGAGCCTGCAGTGTTGTAAAGCCGATATCCTCAAGAAAATCACAAACATATTCCCGGATCAATTCCTCATCCTCTATAGCAAGAATGCGGATGTTTTTCCTGGATTCCAACTTTTCTAAATACATAAAGCCTTCAACCCGTTTTTTAAATTTGCTAAAAATTCTTACTCATTCTGATACCAAACAGACGCTGATCTGTGGAATAGATGTCTTTTTGTGTCGGATCAGCCATCTGCTGCCACCGCAGAGAGTTGATTGTATATTTTCCCATATTCTTCTCTGCTGGTCTGTCAAGGCCAAATATGTCATATGCGAAAAGTGACAATTCAATCTCTTTTGGAAGAAACAGATGTATGCTGGCGTTAAATTTCTTTGACACGCTTTCTTTTAGATAATTGGAGAATCCCTGATCCGATCTTCTTTTACTGATATTCCAGTATTGGAAACCCTTGTCTTTTGAATATATGGCATCCCTTCCCCAGAGCCCCCAGAAGATCCGCAGATCGGCATGAAGTGCCATCCAATCAAAGGGCATGTATGTCATGTATAATTTGGTAAGATGAGTGTTGAGATTGAGAAAATCACTGCCATCTGAGGTGACTGCATCTTTGACCAGATTTATCTCATAGTCGATCATTGTATCACCCACAACCGGCATGTAGTACCACTTTCCGTCTACCCGCATTGAGTCATAGAAGATGCTGTTTGTGTCAAGTGAATAGATTTTAAAGTTCTGCGCCTGCTCTTTTACATCCGTGTCAAAGGGCCTTTGAAATGTATGGTTCGCGCCGATTGTGAACCCCTTTTTCTCATATCTGGCGTCCAGGTCCAGATTAAAATATTTATAGCTTCCGACATTCACCACCCTGAAAATTTTCTGAGACCATCCGAACAGATCTTTAACATAGCCCAGCGATACCGATGGAGTAAAAACAAAGTCATCAGTGAGCCTCCCGGCATAAGCCAGTTCTGCACTGTAAACTTTTTCCGGCTTCAGGTTGTGCAGAGAGTCCAGGGGCTGGGCAGGTTGAAGCAGATCGATCTTTGTTGAGGGGACCCTGTATGGCCGCTCAAAGTAAGGTTCATCCAGCACCTCACCGTTTTCTCCTAGATGGAACCGGTTGTACTCATAATTATCGGCACTCCCATTATTTGATGATGCTTGACAAATCACTTTTACGGAGTGACGTTCTGCGGGCTTGAAGGTTACCGCTACTTTGGGGTTGGCCATAAAGGCCCTTGTGTGAAAGTCCAGACGACCGCCCAGATCAAAATTCAACTTTTCACTTACTTCATACATACCTTCAGTGAAAAGCGAAAAAGTATTATAATTAATCTCGGTTACAGCCCATTGAAGAGGATTCTCTTTTTTCTCATTTCTCCCGTACATATCGTCGCCGATCAGGTCAAGCCGGTACTCAAGGCCAGCAGCAACCTGCAGACGCGGTACGTGATTAAAAAGAAACATTGATTTGGCAGTCAACCGGGTTTCACCGAATGTCTCCTCGACAAACCCGACACGCCTTTCATAGTAGTCACTTTCATAACCCGGTCTCTTCTCGGTACCTATTCTCGTTGTGTTTCTGTCATAGCCTAATGTAAATCTGATTTCATTGACCCCTACCGGCAGCCTGTAATTACCCTCGATCATCACATTATCTGATATATACTGTCGCCGGTTACTTCGGAATGACTCGGTCTGGCTCCAGAAGCTGTCAGCAAAAGTAACGCTCTTTCCATCAATTACTCTGGGTGCAAATGTTGAATCCGGTTCCGACATTATCTCCGGCCAGGGGTCCTGAATAAACCACCCTCCGGCATTCTCTTTCTGACGTGTGGCCCGAAAGTAAAGATTGAAATTTTCCACATCCCAGTCACCGGAAACTCTCCAGTTACCATCAGTCGACCCGTGATTACCATCGGAGGGAACACCGTTTTTATCCGCTCCATTCTGAGGGTAGGGCCATGAAGCAAAACCGTAGATTCTGGACTGATGAGCATTTAATCCGTCAGTTCTCCTGAAACCGGCAGACAGTGACAGCTTCTGACCAGTTTGCGGAATTGCATAAATGTTCGCCTGAATCTCCTGTGAACCATCTGTTCTAAAAGAAGAACCGATCTCCACCTGATTTTCTTCAGCTTTTCTGGTGATAACGTTTATTATCCCGGCGATAGCTCCTGAACCGTATACAAGCCCCGCGGGTCCCCTCAGGATTTCAACCCTTTCGATGTCATTTAGAAGCCCGAGAACTGTTTCCCCCTGAAACCCATCCCTGGCTTGAGTATTCATCTTGTGGCCGTTTACTAAATAGATGATTTTTGTATTCCTGTCATTTGCAACACCTCTCATGCCCCACAGTGTTCCATTCCATTTGTTAAACATATACTGGAATCCCGGAACAAATATCTCAAGGAGCTCCGACATGTTCCGCGCTCCGGAATATTTAATCATCTCTTTTGTAATCACAGTCATACTGACCGGACTCTTTTCGATATCCAGCTCAAGGAATGACCCGGATGATATCTTTACATCGAGCAGATAATCCAGGTATTTTACATCCTGCTCCAGAGAGCCCCGGGCTACATTCTCCTCTGCAGAAGAATAAGTTACCGAAAAGAACGCCAGACTTAGCAGCATTGAAAGCCGATGCCAGACCACATTCTGTTTCTTGATCACACTGTACATTCCCGATTCCATTCTTTGTTTTTGATTTCTCCACACACTGTGTTCAGATTGATAATTTTACCAGATTATCGCAGGTTTTTCAATATGCATACCTGCTTTTTCATCACCTGATAGAAAAAATTGATTAATATAGAAGATTTCCAGAAAAACATCTGTGACGCAAATCACATTTGCGGGGTAGATGTGGGGCTCTCCGGGAGAGAAAAAAAGGCCGTTGTGCCTCTTAAAGGGCACAACGGCCTGCAGAAATTCAATAACCTGCAGAATCAGTACACATCAAGGTAAACTTCACCAATCAGCCCCGATGGCCTGCCGTTCATTCTTAGCATGTTGTCGAGGGTGTTAAGAACCCCGATCGCCAGCTCGTTGCGTTTAGGTTCACAAACCGAAGTTATGTCAATCTCCATGGGGTGCCAGTTGAAGACACGAAGTGGTTTGTCATTAACACTGACACTCGTTGTGCCTGAAACCTGAGAAAATCTCAGTACCAGTTTTTTATAATCGTTGGGAACCTCAAACGATTGCTTGTAAACACCTGTACCACTGAGGTATGGATACCCGTGCCTGGTCCAGGAATCATTACTTACCGGCGCACCGGAGCTGTCGATAGTCCAGCCGGTCT
>JAAYYB010000117.1 GCA_012515615.1 Fibrobacter sp. | reverse complement strand
GATGTTGAGATGATAAGGCTTGAAGGCATCGCAGGTCTTATCGACAAGGTGATAAGATCAAGATGCCTGAAAGCCTTAGCGCTCAACAGATTACGATTTTTTGCCTCATCCAACTGCGATTTTTAGGTTAAAGCCTTTGCGCGCAGGGGATAGGTGCGACTGGTCCCGAGTTTTTGGTGCATAGGTCAGGTCATATCCTGCTCCGGGATAAAATTCTAATGATGGAGGTGCAGATGATTTCCTTGCGGAGTGTTTTTCTTCTCTTTGCAGTCCTTACCGGTACCACTGCTCAGGTGTGGGCGGCAAAGGGAGGAGATGTTGTAAAAGATGTTAATTTAGATCAGTATGCCGGTACCTGGTATGAAATCGCACGGCTCCCCAATAAACATCAGAAGGGGCTTGTGGAGGTCACGTCAACTCTTAAACGCACTAAAGACGGCTATGTCATGATAAACAGCGGCTTTAAGGGTTCACGAGGCGGCAAGAAGACCACGGTAAAGGGCAATGTGATGGTAAAGAATAAGAGAGATGCAGGTGCCATGAAAGTCAGGGCATTTATTTTCTCGATTGATTACCGTATCATCGATCTTGACAAAACAAACTACAGTTATGCTCTGGTGACTACCGATTCAGAGAAGTTTTTGTGGATCTTGAGCAAATCTCCGGTGATGGAGCAGCAAGTCTACGATAGACTTGTGGAATCGGCGCGGCAGAAGGGCTTTGATGTGGCACGACTGGAGAGGGTTTCTCAGGAGTCAAACAGTGCGCTGGTCGGCCGTTGATCAGACACCGGGTGCAGAAGAGTTATGGGTCCCTTCGGGGGGCCTTTTTTTTATGCTGTCGGAGTTTAAAAACGGCCTCCGGGAGCTCTCTGAAAGGGGAAAACCCTCTGGATGGCTCTCCTGGCCCATTTTTACTTCCGGGAACCTATCTGCTTCCATCGCCTGTTTAAACCTTCTTAAATCCTCCTCTATACGCTCTTCAAAACCTGCTCCCAGCATCTGCTTTCCGCTGTCGTTGCGTGGGGGAAAGAAAAAGTAAATCTGAAGCTGCAGAAGGGTCCCTTTATCCTTATGATCGGTGAATATTACCCGTCCTCTGTGGAAAATATCGGGGTTGCCCCCGGAGTGCCACTCAATGAGGCGGTTCTGGAGTCGGTCGGTGATCTCTATGTCCCAGACTAACCTCTCATGCTCTTCTCCGATAAAAGCGCTCCACCTTGAGTTTATCTCATCCAGGACCATCACCGTATCTAAAAAATCGAGGATTTTGGGGAGATTCTCAAAATTGTACCACGTCCCATAGAGCCTCTCCGGGGTGGCTTTCACATAGATCTGCTTATTGAGGATAATTTCATCTTTTGTTTCCATGCCCTTTAGAAGAGCAAAAGGGCTGCCATTCTTCTTCCTAGTCAATATGTAGTGGCCTGCAATTTGCAAGAATCTCCCTTCAGAGTCCTGTGCCCGGTGAACCTGGCGATATTTCTGCCCGGGACTGTTTTGGGAAGGGTTGTCTTTAAGGTAATGGAAAGGTGAAAGGGGAGTAGTGATGGAGAGTCAGCCGAAGCCCTTAGTTTGGCAGATGATAAAAGAGGCGGTGGAGGTACATGGGAACCGTACGACCAATCTGGCTGTGCGGGACTGGATCCTGGAGCATTATCCCGGTGTAAATGTGAACACTGTTTTAAACCAGATCATTGTCTGTACAGTCAATCACCCCTCGCGTGTGCATTACAAAGAAAATAATGCTCCCCGCCGATGTGACGATACCTACGATTTTCTCTTCCGCACCGCCCCGGGGAAGCTTGAAATGTACGATCCCCGTCTGCACGGGGAATGGCAGATAGCTCTTAATGAAAAAGGGGTGCTCTATGTGCGCGAACTCAAAGAGAGTTCCTTAGACCGTAAAGAGCCTCTGAACAATGTAGGCGGAAGCTGCCTTGAGGCGCGGCAGCTGCGGGCCTATCTGGCCAAACATCTCTACCTCATAGAAGAGGGCCTTGAGCTTTATGTCGATGTGTCCGGTAATGATGGTGTGGGTTACCCCACCGATTTTGGTCCGGTGGATATCCTGGCACTCGATAAAAGCGGGACATTTGTGGTTGTAAAGGTGGAGGGAGACAACTTCCCCGATGTCTCAAGTGGGCAGATCCTCAAATACCGCAACTGGGTGCGCCGGCACCTGGCGCAGGGAAAACCGGTTAGGAGTTATCTTGTGGGCTCCCAGATTCCCGACCATGTCCGCTACTCTCTGGCCGATTGCAACGATTTGTTCTTAAAGGAGTACGATCTCTCACTTACCTTAAGGGATATTCCAAAAATCAACGACATCGCGGTGTCCCCCTCATTGGGAAAGAACCTGCAGGATATGCCCCAGAATGCCTGAAAAGAGGAAAAATATGGAAACAATCCTGATTATCGGGGCAGATAAAGAAGTCCCCCGCTTTCTAATCGAGCGCCTGGGTCATATGGGAGTAAAATGCAGAGCTGCCTTCCATAATACCGAGAGTGTCAATTCATCAGACTACAAAGAAAATGTGGAACGGATCAGATTCGACTTCTCCGATATGCTATCAATAAAGAAGGCTCTAAGGGGCGTATCCAGTCTCTTCCTTGTCACCCCCGACAGAAAAGAACTCGTATCCTATGTAAAATCAGTCACCGATCTGGCCCGGGAGTCATCAATAAAACAGGTGGTGTTCATTTCTATCATGGGAGCAGATATCACCTACTCCGGGCGCATTGGCGCATGGTACATGGAAGCCGAGAACATTGTCCGTAACTGCTCTATTCCCTTTACGATCCTGAGGTCAAACTGTCTGATGCAGAAAGTGGTCTCTTTTGTTGAGCCGCAAACCGGTATGATCTACCTTCCTCTGGGTGAAGCGAAGGTAAGCCTGGTTGATGCGCGTGATGTGGCTGCGGTGGCTTCCGGTATTTTCCTTCCAGGGGCTCACCATTACTCAAAAACCTATAACCTTACGGGTAATGAAGCCCTCTCTATGCATCAGGTTGCAGAATCTCTCTCGCAGGTCATCGGAAGAGAGGTCGGGTATGTTGATATTCCGGAAGACACTGCCGCCGATACCCTGAAAAAAATGCATTCACCGGAAAAAACCGAACTGATGCTTGAGTATTTCCACTTTCTCTCCTCGGGACAGGGATCTCTCCTGAGCTCTGCAGAAGAGATCGTTTCCGGCATAGAGCCGGTCTCCTTCATCGATTTCGCCCGCGATTACGCTGAGATCCTCCGGAGCCGTCTGGCTGCGGCTGCCTGAAAGAGCAGCGACTTGAGAGTTACAAGTCGAATGAATGAATAGCCGGTTTAATTAATGTCTGTTTAAATTGGAAAGAATCATCATGCCCGAGTTTTTTTGCCGGGCATCCATCCTCAAACCCATCGGCTAAGATAGATCTCTTCCTTCGGAGCAACGGCCGGTTTATTACCACTTGTTCATTTCCCTTGTAACTCCAAAATTCATCTCTGGGGTGAAAGAGTGACTTAAGCCGTTAAATGCATTTGCGGAGAGTCACTAAGTTACCTTTGAGGTGAAAGAGTGACTTAACCCGTTAAATGAATTTGCGGAGAGTCACTAAGTTACCTCTGAGGTGAAAGAGTGACTTAACTCGTTAAATGCACCCGTGAAGAGTCAATAAGTTACCTCTGAGGTGAAAGAGTGACTTAACCCGTTAAATGCACCCGTGAGAGAGTCACTAAGTTACCTCTGAGGTGAAAGAGTAACTTAACCCGTTAAATGCACCCGTGGAGAGTCACTAAGTTACCTCTGAGGTGAAAGAGTGACTTAACTCGTTAAATGCACCCGTGAGAGAGTCACTAAGTTACCTCTGAGGTGAAAGAGTGACTTACCCCGTTAACTCCAAAATTCATCTCTGGGGTGATACCTGGCTTATGCTTCCGGGAAGGGACGATATGCGTTTAGATTTTGTAGCAGAAAGCTTTGATAAAATCGCAGGTTGCACACTGGTGGAACATCTGCGATTTGTTGTGAAAGCCTTTATGCACAAAGGATAAGTGCAACTCGCCCTGATCCGGGTGCATAAGTCAGGTTATACATCAGTCTCTCCAATATGCGCCCTCTTGAGGGCGTAGTTTTTATGAAGACCTGTTTCAGGGGGGGACAATATTGAGGAGGTATTTATGTCCGCAAAAATATTGGTTACCGGCGCATCCGGAGCTATCGGGCGCATAATCATACATGACATGGTCAATAGAGGTAAAGAGGTAAGGGTCGGGGTTCATAGTGAAGAACAGTTTAATCTGGTTAAAATGACAGGAGTGGAGCTTGCCCGGCTTGAGTACGGGGACTTTTCCACTATCGACCACGCCCTTCAGGAAATCGAATCCCTCTTTCTTATTACTCCTTATGCAAGGGAGCAGGTGGAGTATGCAAAAAGGATGATCGACAGGGCCTTGCTTTTCGGAGTAAGCCACATAGTGTATGTCTCGATCATGGGTGCGGAGCAGGAACCCGGAACACAGTTTGGCAGATGGCACAGGAGGGTTGAAAAGTATCTCCAATCCCAGTCAATTGCCTCTACAATTCTGCGTCCAAATGTTTATATGCAGAATTTCCTGCGTTTTATCCAGCCCTCCGGAGGCTTTATCTATGTTCCTCTCAATGGAGCCGGTGTCAGTTATATCGATGTGCGTGATGTTGCGGCTGTAGCTTCAGAGGTACTTATTGCGGGTAAAGAACATTTTGGAAACACCTATGAGCTCACCGGACCCTTCCCTCTCACGATGGATGATGTGGCGGATATTTTAAGCGAAGCGGTGGGAAGTCATGTGGGATATATAAATATTTCGGAGGAGACGGCTAAACACATAATGGAGAGCCTGGGTACTCCGGGGTGGATGGCTGATGGGATACTGGAGCTTTATGCCATGCAGCGCAATGGTATAAACAGTACGATTTCCGGAAGTGTTGAGGAGATAACCGGCAGAAAACCTGTTCCCTTCGACCAGTTTGCGCATGATTATGCCAATGTTTTCAAGGCCATTGTCCAGCATGAGCATCATACATACCTGAGCTGAGGGGATTAGTTCAGCTATTTCCGTTTTTTTTCTTCTTTGATGAAAGGAGAAAAAAATGTATATTAGAAAATTCTCTGCTCTTTGCGGAAGTGGTGGAACTGGTAGACGCGCTAGGTTCAGGACCTAGTGGGTGCAAGCCTGTGGGGGTTCGAGTCCCCCCTTCCGCACTTTCAACTTTTTGGCCCTTAGACTTCGTTCTCCGTCAATGCGTAATTCATAATTCGTAATTGATAATTATGTCTCAATCCTGTTTCTCAACATAAGAGAGCCTGCATAAGACTTTGATGCTGAATTTTCCCCGTTCGGTGCGGATAATTTTCAGTGATGGAAATTCGGCTTCCAGTGTTTTGGCCAGTCTTGAGAGTCTTACTGCCATATTAGGAGCCAGAGTGTTGAGAACTATATCAGGGTTGTTGATAAATTCGCGGTACTCAAATTCACACTGCTGTTTTTCCCTGTACTGTTTAAGTATGTAGCGGAGTATCTTTGCCGGAACCGATTTCACCAGATGTTTTCCACTTACAGAGATACTTTCATCCTTGACATGGTATACAAAATTCGCGGTCGGTTCGATATTACTTAGAAGTTCGTTGTGTTTATTCTGTACTTTGAGCCAGAAACGGTTTGTGTTGCTTGTAGTTTCATCGATAATCGATGTAAAGAACCCTTTTGGCTTTTTGACTCTGGTGTTGTATTTGAAGCTGTAGAGGCATGCAGGTGACCCGTAGGCGCATCCTTTGTGCAGGACAATGCGTTTTCGCACCGGGCAGTAATAGTCGTTTGTTATCTCGGCTATAGTTATATCAGGAATACTGCTGTTCTCAAAGATTGAAGAAATCGATCTGTTTTTGCAGAATGTGCTGAATGTGGTTTCGCGGCCGATTTCTTTGTCATCTAAATAATATTTCCCGTTTCTGTAGACAGCATCAGGTACGATGCTGTGTACAGGTCTTGTATCTGCGATTATGGAGAATTTTTCGAATGGTTTCAGATGCATGCTTTGGGGTATCGACTGAATAATCATAGTCACCCAGAGTTCACAGTCAAAAGGGGGGAGGATATTGCGGGAAACTGTAGAGCTCGGAGGCTCGTCTGTTGAGGGAAAAAGCACTATCGTTGCTTCTGCACTGCCGTTTTTTTCATCAACGGTGTACTCTGCGATTCTGTGATAAAGCCCCGGAGCCATAATTGAAGAGTAATGAGGAATGAGTTGAAGGATGAGATGACGAATATCATCTGTTTGGAAAAAGAGTTCCAGGACTGGAGTGGTCCATTTAATCATGGACTTTGAGGGAATAACCAGGCCCCGATTAAGTTTATGAAGGGCATTATGAATGAAATCCGGTGCGCATTTACCCTTTGAAATAAGAAACGGCTCAACTGATTCTGTTACCCTGACTCAGTAGTGTCCGGTTAAATTAACAAAAGATCAAGGCCACCGAACCTATATTTATTGTGTCGAAGCAATAAAAGAAAGGAAGGTGACCTTGAACAGGAAAAATATAATATTCAGTCAGCTTATGCAT
>JAAYYB010000116.1 GCA_012515615.1 Fibrobacter sp. | reverse complement strand
TACAAATATCTGCCTGGCAAAAATTCTGGGGATCACCGGTTCGGCAGTTTCCAAGATGGTCTCCAGGAGTAATAGAATAGTGGGGCTGGAGTTACTTAAAGAGATGGTTTGCGCTGCATAGAACTTCCAGTTGAGATGAAAAGAAAAAGATAGTCCTACAGTACACTGCTTTTATTAGAAGAGCAGTCAGAATTTGTGTTGCCTTTTTTTTGTTCCCGCACCTGAGAACCTACAGATGAAAAACTGACTTTGTTGATTTAAGATGATTCCAATATAGAATTACCTCTCTTTTGAAGGCTTACTCTGGAGCTCCCCAGAGATGAATTAGTGACTATAATCCAAAGTTCTTATTTCATCTCTGGGGTGAAACAGTGACTTTACTATCCAAAATTCACCTCCGAGGCCCCCCACCAGGATTCCCGCAAACATTGAAAAACCATGATGTCAAAAACTATTTACATTGTACATCTCATCTCATGAGCCACCACATATCTCTCCCCTCCTGTGGTTCAGGGTTGATGGATCTAACAGGTATTTCGAATGCATTGAAGTGAACAATTTTCTGCGATTTGAGCTGGAATGAGTAGATGCGCATGCAACTGGAGCAGGAGTGAAAAATGAGCAGAATACTAACATCTAACGTTTTCCCATTCCCATCCCGGTAAAGGACTATGTACTATCATAGGCATGTTTCTATTGATATGCGCAAATACAACAGGTGCTCAGACCGGTACAGTTCTGGAACAGGGTACCAATATTCCTTTACAGAACGCGCTGGTATCGCTCAAATCAACAGGCGATCTTGTATTAACCGATGTGCAAGGACGGTTTGAATTTGCCGGTTCCCCTGTAAGATATGGGATTTCGAAACACATTAAAGCAAATCCGGTCACGTTTCACAATGGGATCTTAAATATCTTCTCTTTAAAGCCTTCTTTTGTATTAGAAATTTATAAGCCAGATGGAACAAGGATTACGAAAATAAAGTCACAGTCAAGAATTGTAGATTTTAATTCGTATATCAAGTCATCCTATCTTTATATCCTTCAGATAAGCATTGAATCATCTGTTTATATCATGAATGTTGTTTCGAGTTCCGGTCATCTGACCGTCGCCTCTCCAAATAGTTCTGTCTTAAATTCCAGTACGAATCTACGCCAGCACGCCCATACTTTTGCCGGTAAAGATACGCTCATTGTAAGCAAGTACCTTTATACTCCTGTATCACAGGCTGTCGCTGCAGTAAATACCATTTACCTTTCAATGCCGGCCACGCCACCACCACCACCGGGAATGAAATCAGTAACCGGGGGGGGGTGTTCATGATGGGATCGGAGCTCGGAGAGCCTAATGAAACGCCTGTACATAAGGTAGAATTGTCAGATTTCTATTTAGATAGTACAGAGGTGACCCAGGCTGATTTTATTTCACTTATGGAAGTTAAGCCGTGGGAATCAAATACCGGGTATATCAAGGGACAGGCAGGGCCAAAACAGCCGGTGTGGTATCTTAATTGGTATGATGCTGTTCTGTACTGCAATGCAAGAAGTAAGCGGGATGGGCTTGATACAGTGTATTACTACGCTGAAATAGCAGGAAGCTATGGTGATAGTAGTGTTCTTTCTGATTTTGTTATTGACTACAGCAAAGACGGCTACCGTTTGCCTACAGAAGCTGAATGGGAATATGCATGCAGGGCAGGAACAACAACGAAATACTACTGGGGAAATACTTATGATGTTGCTGGTGAATTTGCATGGCACAGGGGAATTAGTGGCCTTACTACACAAGTTGTAGCGCAGAAAAAACCAAATGGATTTGGAATACATGATATGTGCGGCAATGTTTACGAGTGGGTAAATGATTGGAGATCAACTAATTATTTAACTGAGCGATTGAGCCCAAAAGGACCTGTTAATGATGTGATTCATAATAAGATTACACGTGGGTTATCATTTTATTCAAATTCAAATAATATGCGCTCAGCTTACAGGGGTGGTTGTCCAGTTCACGAACGGAATAGTCAAACAGGTTTCCGGGTAGCAAAGAACAAATGAGATATTTTGATTTATAAATGTAAAAGGGTAAGCAAATGCATCTTTTCTCAACAATTTCACTGTCTATTATTGCCGCCGTTTGTACTGTAATTTCACAGACAAACTATCTTCGCCCATTACCACCTCAGATTGAGAGTGTAACTGTCAATTCAAGTAATGAGGTTACAATTCAAATCGAGCCTGTACTCAGTGATTCCTTCACAGATTATAAGTATCATGCTGTGCTGGTGTCAGATCTTTCAATATCACTTGAAAAGGCCTTTGAAGCTGGAAAAGATAAACAGAGGGGTACCTGGATCAGCGGTACACTTTGCCCGACAGCTTGGTAAATGAGCAATAGTTGGCATATGATTGGAATAATGGCCCCGGCCCACAATATTACCCAAATGGTTTAAAGCAAGCTAATTTATTAGAATGGTTAGTCATGTATGGGTTTAAAAGTGAGAAAAAAAATGATTTACCATTTGGTCCAATTTGTCGGCGGGCGCATGGAGATTAACCAGACCACTAACCTGCCGTCAATTTACAGGCAACCGCGGCTCAACGGGAATTTTTACCCTTTCAGGGGCGGCTGTAAAGACGGTACCAGTTGGAAAAGGTGGGGTGTACGTGGGTAAATAAGGGAACGACAATACGACAGTCTTCGTATCCGCGTAACCTCAACCTTCGTAATCTTGTATCTTTCGTACACTGCTATGTTAAAAAGTAACCAGCAGAACACCTTTTCGCGGGACAAGAAAAGCATGTGATAAGAAATAAAAGACCTTTGCAATAAAGGATCGATCTGAAATGGTAATATGAACGACATTGAGTATATATTAAATATTCTATACTTTTTGAGAAAAGGAAGATTTTTATGAAAAAGAGGCTGGTAATTGCCACAATTCTGTGTGGACTGGTGCAACTTCATGCTGCGCTTACTCTTAAAGAGATACGCACCGCTTCCAATAATGTCCTGGTTGTCTTTTTTAACGGCACCTCTATCAGTGCAAATGCGGTGGATATCACTGATATATCGCAGTGGAAGGTCAATGGTGAGGCTGCAACTGCCATAAGCAGGTATGTCATGCAGGCAAATGCCTGTGATTACCATATCTATCTTACGGTTCCGCAGTTAGTCAACGGAACGACATATAATATAGGGACACCCTACGGAGATACAAGTATCGTATTTGACGATCACAAAATATTCTGTGAATCGATAAAAACAAATCAGGCTGCCTACAGTGCTCTTTGCAAGAGCAATTATGCCAATTTTGCCATCTGGCTTGGGGATGGCGGCAACAGACAGATAAGCGGTGCGCTTCCTGCCTATGAGGTCTTTGAAGTATATACAAATAAAGTAGTGGCGCAGGGAACCCTTGCCCAGGTTGGCGAGGATAAGACATCGGGTGATTTCGTCTATAAAATAGACCTCTCATCTGTTCCTCAGGGTGGCCCGTATAAGATTGCGATTGCCGGCTACGGCTGTTCTCATCCCTTTGGTGTCGGCGGTGACTTTTCACGTCGTCTGGCGCACATAATGTTTCGCGGTCAGTATTACCAGAGGTGCGGATGTCCAATACGTGAGCCCTATGGATGGAACCTGCGTCAGAGCGCTTGTCATACACATGTCTATGATGTAGATGGTCCGATTGGGGAGGCCAACATTGTAGTGGCAGGCAGTGAGCCGACGATGACCGTTTTTGGAGGATATCATGATGCCGGTGACACGGATCGTCGGGCCTATCATATAGCAAACCCGGTAATCAATCTGATGCTTTACGAGGCTTTTCCGAATCTCTTTGTGGATGACCAGTTTAATATCCCGGATAAGTTTGATGAAAACTTTAATATCCTTGGTAAAGGAAATGGGATTCCGGATATTATCGATGAGGCGGAATGGGGGACACTTATATGGGAGTACCTTCAGAATGAGGACGGAAGTATCCATTTTGGAACAGAAACCAAAGGGTATGCAGATGCGGCACCATACGATGTGAAGGATAAGCATCTTTACGGCACTGTAAAAATCGATGATCGCCCTGCCGCAGTGGCGCCGGGACTGTTTCTGCATCTTGCGCGGCTTTTAAAACCATATAGTGAAGCACGCGCGCAGCAGCTTGTCGAGCGGGCCCGGCGTACCTTTGATTACATCAGCACAAAAAAATGGGCCAAACCCGAGAAGCTTTATTATTATATCCAGAAATATCTCTACGATGGTGATGAGGCGGCTCATGAACAGGTCAAATCACTTGCCGATTCCGGTGCTGTGAAAAATTTTCCTTTGTGTGTGACAGTAACTCCCGGGTATTCACTTAACAACAGTGCATTTGATAATCCGGGATATGTTGTCTCTTACATGGTTGAGAAAACACGGGCTACTGATCCGGAAGTCATTGCAAAGTTTACCAGTGCACTGAAGGAAGGCGCGGATTCCAATATCGTTGAGCTGAAGAAGTATGCGTATCCTGTGGGTAACAATCCGGTCGGAACCTCATGGGGGCATAATGCCAGACAGTCAAGCTATGCCTGTGCGCCACTGCTTTACTGGAGATTCTCAGGCGAGCAGACATATTTTGACGCTGCATGTAATCTGATGAATTACAATCTGGGACTTAACCCGCTGGGGATAAGCTACGTAACCGGTCTTGGCTTTCATCAGGTCCACAATCCCCACGACAGGCAGAGCTGGTATACAAAAAGTGAAGACTGGGGTGTTCCGGTACCGGGCATAACGGTTTTCGGCCCGGGTGTTTCTCCTACCGGGACAACAGTTCCGGCATTGACCGCATTGCCGGTAGAACGTCAGTTCGCGGATAATCAAAACTGCTACTCGATGACAGAGTTCACGATTTTTGAAACGATGACTCATTATTCCATGTACACGGTTTTAGCGGGCGGGGGAAAGTGGGATGAGACAAATGATCCGTATGCATCTCAACAGAGTGCAATAAAAAGGGAGAGAGAAAAAGTGAGGGTGAATCCCGGATCGTTGCTCTCTGCGAATTTGAGAAATGGAAAACTTGTCATAACCCTGAACCTCATGTCAAAGGAACGGATCCGCGGCTCTCTCTTTACTTTAAATGGAGCGGTTCTGTCTGAATTTGATCTTGGAATTGCAGGCCCCGGTATCTCGACATTTCAACTGCCAATTGATAAGATGGGAAAACTGGGGATGAATGTGGTTTTCTGCCGGATTCACAGCGGAAAGTCATCTTTAGCCGGCAAAGTTCTTATCAGAGAGTAAGTTTTCAGAAAGAACAGATGTATTGCTACCCACTGGTTTTCTGTTTTTGCAGGAATCAACGTGAGGGATAATATCCGTTACCTTCAGCGGGGGTTTTAGGGGCCCGGACACGGCCCGGCCCCTGCCGTAATCTGGAAATCTTCAATTCTACTTCAGTACTGCACTGATCAGTTTCACTTTAACCTAAAAGTCGCAGATGGGGAGAGCAAAAAATCGTAAGATGTTGGGATGATAAGGC
>JAAYYB010000115.1 GCA_012515615.1 Fibrobacter sp. | reverse complement strand
GGGTTATTGAGGTCAAGATTCCTGGGCGGTTTGACATCTGCACGCCCCTTGTTCTTGTCACGAAGGTATTCCTCAACGAGTCGGGTGGGTTCATATTCCGGGTGACCCAGGTGGACCAGGAAACGACGGTCGGTGCCCTCAAATATTGTATATCCCGCACCCTCAGCATGAGCCAGAAGAGAAATGTTACCCCTGTCCCGCTCCTGTTCAAGCATGCTGTCGGGAAAGCCAGCATGCCTGCTCTGGGCACACCAGAACTTGTCATCCATTTCACCTGTTATCGGGTGATTTCTGTCTAAATTAACAGTTTCGTAAACTCCGAATATTTTCTCCGGGAAGACGGTCTTCTCCATACCCATAAACTTTGCCAGAGCAAGACCACCCCAGCAGATTCCGAGTGTAGAGGAGATATTATTGTGAGCGTATTTCAGTATTCTCTTCACTTCTTCCCAGTAGTTCACTTCCTCAAACGGAATTTCTTCGACAGGAGCCCCTGTAACTATTAGGCCATCAAGGTGATTTTTCCCCACAGCTTCGTCGAAAGGGACATAAAGCCTTTTCAGGTGATCCGAATCACTGCTTGTGTAGTGATGAGTCCTGAGTTTTATCCATACAGGCTCAATCTGCATGATTGAGCGTCCCAGCGGATGAAGAAGGCTGTACTCGTAAGATTCGGCCTTGGGCATGATATTCAACACCCCTATCCGGAGCGCACGAATATCCTCCTTGAGAGCCTGATCGTTATCTATGCACAGTATTCTACTTTTCTCAAGTGCACATTTGCCGTGGTAGTCTTTTGGAAGGACAATTGTCATTACTACAAGCCTCAACTGAAAAAAAAAGATTCTGAAGTAACGATAGTATCAGATTCAGACAACCTGAAGTGTATCTGAAAATAAATGTTTTTACTGCCTCAAACTAAAAAACTCTAAAATATTAATATTCATATTCCGGAATAATGGTTAAAAACCACAATTCTGCGCGTTTTAATTTCCCCGCAAGAAGCAGGAATGCATTTCAAGACACAAACTCACTCAAATACCCAGGTCGATAAATACCTCTCACCGCTGTCCGGAAGAATTGTAACGATGTTTTTCCCCTTGTTCTCCGGTTTTTTTGCAACTCTGTATGCCGCCAGGACCGCGGCACCAGAGGAGATTCCTGCCAGTAACCCTTCAGTTACTGCGAGCCTGCGGACCATTTCTCCTGCATCCTGCGAACTGACCCCGATTACCTCATCGTAAATGTTAGTGTCAAGAACCGCAGGAATAAAACCCGCCCCGATCCCCTGAATCTTGTGCGGACCCGGTGCTCCTCCTGAGAGAACCGCAGATTCCTCCGGCTCAACCGCAATGACCTGTATCAAGGGGTTTTTCTCTTTAAAAAAAGAGCCACAGCCCGTTATTGTGCCACCGGTACCCACGCCGGCGATAAATATATCAATTTTCCCTTCTGTATCGCGCCAGATTTCCTGAGCTGTGGTGGATCTGTGAGCCGCGGGGTTTGCCGGGTTTTTAAACTGCTGAGGCATAAAACTGCCCGGAGTGCTCCGGTTTATCTCTTCAGCTTTGTCTACCGCACCTTTCATACCCAGATGCCCTGGAGTAAGGACCAGTTGAGCACCAAGGATCTTAAGCAGTTTGCGCCGCTCCAGACTCATCGTATCAGGCATGGTCAGGATAATCTTGTAGCCTCTTGATGCTGCCACAAAGGCCAGGCCTATGCCAGTATTACCACTTGTAGGCTCAACAAGAACCGAACCTTTTTTAAGTAACCCGTCTTTTTCAGCGGCATCGATCATCGCTACAGCAATCCGGTCCTTTATGCTTGACATCGGATTGACGGATTCAAGCTTCCCGAGTATATTGGCGCCAGTTTCCTCTGATAAAGCAGTCAGCCTTAAAAGAGAGGTGTTCCCGACAAGATCGGTAATTCTCCCGGCAATTTTCATATTTTTTCCTTTTCCAGAATTCCGCTTTTCCATGCATCACCAGTCGGTATCGAAAGATCGGCACCCCTGATTCCCTATTGCAGATCAAATTGAGTAACTTGAGACGCTTATATTTCGTTCGCGATCTAAAAGGTCCTGCAGTGATAATTTTCCAAGAGTCTGTCTCCAGGAGTCTGCAAGCTCTTTCCAGACAGTTCTTGCTGCGCAGCAGCCAGACTTTGTACACTCATGAGGAGAACTTACACACTCCACCAAATCAAGAGGCCCCTCCAGTGCATCAACAATCTCCAGCACCGAAATGCTCCCCGGTTCACGGCACAATACATAACCGCCATTTACTCCGCGAGAGGTCTCTATGACTTTGTTGTTCTTAAGTACGATCAGGATATTTTCCAGGTAAGAGTCAGACACACCCTGGCTTGCCGCAATATCTTTTCTTTTTGCAGGCGCGGCCCCGTAGTTCTTCGCTATCTCCAGAATTGCCCTCAATCCATAACGGGACTTAGTAGAAAGTTTCATCGTTCTCCCATCTAATGTTGATAAACTTAGTAAATATACTAAATTTATCATCTCAGCCATGTGGATTTATTCATACAGCTCAGAAAAAAATTTTTCTGCGGCCTTGAATGCCGGGTCCAGTGCCTTGCAGGAATCCAATGCCTCTCTGGCACCTTTGAAATCCTTCAGATATTTAAAAGCCACGGCCATCCCATAATAGAGCTCAGGGTCTGATGAGGCCTTGAGTAAAGCATCCCTGTAGCATTTAACAGCCCCGGCGTAAAGGCCGTTTTTAATCATTACGGCCGCCAGGTTCTTATCAATGTTTTTCAACCGGGGAGTTTCAGCCTTCAGTGCACTCAGGATATCCAAAGCCTCTTTGTCCCTCCCCTCTTCCCCCAGTACCACGGCCAGATTTCCTGATGCTTCAGCATATCCGGGCCAGGTGACTAATGCAGATCTGTATTGAGATTCGGCGAGAGAGTTTTTTTTCTGCAAATGAAAAATATTACCCGCATTATACCTCAGGACTGAGATGATCTTCGGGGTGTTCAGGTTCCCGAGATCGTAATATTCGCTGTCAGCCACCGCGTATTTTTCCAGATACCAGCAGTCTGACATTATCGCCCCTTTTTTCATCATCTCAATATTGAATCTTGAAACAAAGTCATCGTATCTTACAAAGAAATGTCCAGGAACAACTACCCCGTAAAGGGGCAATCCGGTTTTTTCCCCGATGAGCAGATAAAGAAGCGAGATTCCGACACAGGATCCCCGCCTGTTTAAGTAAACAAGATGAGGAAAGAGATTTTCGAATTTATCTGCTTTACTGTCAAAAACGATGTTCCACTTCCGGAATATGATCTCATTCAGTTCCCGGATGATTTCCCGGGGGTCTTTACTTTCTGCGAGCATCCCCCGGATACGGTCTGCCGCACTGTCAAGCGCTGCGCTGAACCCATCCGGAGAATCCAGAGGGAAATCTTGAGAGATAGTTTTTAATTCAACGCGCAAAAGTTCAATTTGAGCGGATAATTTCAATTCATCCGTCATTTTCTGCTTTCCAGTAATTTTTATCTCCCGATTGTCTTTTCCACAATAGAGGAATGCCGCAAGTATCAAAGCGGGAATCAAACATACGGACCTGATCAAGATATGTATCCCCCCAGAGAGTATTTACAGACTACTCTTAGAACTCTCAGTCCGTAAGTAATCGGGTTCAGGTATGATTTTTCTCCGGCGTACCTGGTTGGAATCGCGGATTCGGCTATCGATAATCCCTTTGCTCTTGCAGATGCAATCACTTCAAGATCAAAATCAAAGCTTCCGCTGAGTTTTTCCAGAGGTATAGATTCGATAGCACGCCTGCTGTAGAGGAGAAATCCGCTGTGGTAATCGGTCATGCGAAGACCAAACACCAGATTCTCCAGCGCAGTAAGGCATTTTCCTGCGATAAATTTGTAAAGAGGCATTCCACCGGAAAGCGCAGTTCCAGAGGCAATTCTTGACCCCTGAAGAATATCAATTCCCTCATTCTGCATTTTATCGATGAATCCGGGAATAGATTCCGGCGGATACTGACCGTCTGCATGAACGCAGACCGCATAATCGCACCCGTCATCGAGGCACATTTTCAGCCCGGTTCTTACTGCCCACCCGTAACCTTTGTTGTTTTTAAAATGAACCGGTTTGATGGACAGATCATTTTTACCAAGCTGATCGATAACCGAAGCGGTATTGTCTGATGATCCGTCATTTATGATATAAACGGCATTAAGCTCCGGCCTGATACTTTGCGGAATCCTGTTTATTACTTTAACGATATGTTCCTCGGCATTAAAGGCAGGTATGAAAATTGAAATTTTTTTATTCAATTTCAAAGCCTACTTCTGAGACACCCTGTTTCCGTACTGATCAACATATGCTTTTATGGTTATCCTCAGGGAATCTGCCAGATTAGTCCCCGGGACCCACCTGAGCCTTTCACAGGCCTTGCGTATGTCCGGAAGGCGCCTGTCGGAGTCCTCATAACCCTGGCCGTAAAAGTCCACTGAGCTCACTTTCTGGATATCATAGAGCTTTCCTGAGAATTCCGGCCTCACTTCCTTGTATAATTTTATCATGAGACAAGCAAGGTCATTAATTGTGATTTCGTTTGAGGGGTTTCCGATGTTGAAGATTTCCCTCCGCGAGTCATCAGGCCTTCCGAGCACAGCCATAACGGCGTCTATAGCATCACCAATATATGTAAAGCATCTTCTGTTAACTCCACCGTCAACCAGTTTCAGCGGTTTATTGTTAAGAAGAGCGTCCATAAAACAGGCAAGCACCCTCGGTATTCCCTCTCCATCAACTCCGGGGATAAAATCCATCCTGGGGCCGATAAAGTTGAATGGTCGGAGAATAGTATAGTCGAGCCCCTTTTCAAACCCGTAAGCGTAAATCAGCCGCTCTATAATCTGCTTTGATGCGGCATAACTCCATCTCTGCACCCTTACCGGACCCATGATCAAGGGACTACTGTCCTCTCGTAATAGATCTTTTTCGCTGTCTCCAGGCTCCCCGGCTATCGATGAAACGGTTCTGCCATAAACCTCAGAGGTAGAAAAATAGATAAACCTGCTCTTTTGATCACAGCAGGCTTTTAAAAGCTCAAGATTACCTGAAATGTTCGATTCTATCACTTCCAGCGGCACAGTATTGTACAGTGATGGATTACAGAGAGCTGCAAGCGAGATTACTGTTCCACTTTTTTTGACACTCTCAAATACAGAGCTGTCGTGCATATCTGTTTTGTGGAAATCAAGTCGTTCATTGCCCAGAAGATGGTTTATTTTCCGAAAATCGATATCAAAACCGTGTACGATAAAATCAGTCGTGTCAAGGATTCTCTCCAGAAGGTGAGATCCGATAAAACCGCCGCAACCCACAATGGTTATCGTTTTGTCTCTGTTATAGCTCATTCTTTTATGTTTCTGGTTGTGTCAATTTGTGTAATTCGTGTAAATTGATAAAAATTCCTGCCCCCTGCTCATAACCCGAAGGACCACCTGAAAGTAAATGCCAGCAGATGGTCGGAATTGCCGTATAGAGTACGATCTTCTCCAAAAAACAGTTGTGCTACTGCAGAAAAATCAAGATTCTGAAAAACCGACCACTGTACACCGGGTGCAAAATAAAAAGAAAAATCATCGGGATTCATCGATGCCGCAAGACTCCCGGTCAGTAGAGGAGTGAATATATAAGAAGCCTCGGCAAACAACCCGAATCTGGACGGAAGAAGGTTTCTGGCACTTACATCACTGAAGATATTTGTAGAAAAAGGAATGTCTCCTCTGGTACCGTACCTGTTGTAGAGAGCCTCGCCATGCAGAAAAAGCGAATTGGGAAAAGTGTAATCGATTGATACTCCGGCCACAGTCTTTACATATTCATCTTTTTCATCACTGTCGAGCACTGGATAATAGAAGGACGCCTCACCCCTGAACCCTGCTCCGCCAATCTGACCGGCCCAGGAAAACCCCGCCGCGACATCGTTACCCGATAATCCGCCCTGAAACTGCAGATCGTAATTGAAGATATTGAAGCGGTACATGGCGGCAAGTGTCCTGTCTCTCTGCTTTTTGGCGGCCTGAAGAGCCAATTCTGCCACAGATGTTGCTCCTGTAAAGTACTGTATCCGCAAAGCATCGGCGCCAGGCCTCTCCTCATAATCAAAGTCAAGAAAATTATAGGTGTTGTACCAGTCGTTTGGATTCCAGATAAAATTAGTACCCCAGTTTATACGCTGCCTTCCCAGAGTAAAGATAAAATTTCCGGGTGAGAATCCCAGGTTGGCCCTGTCTATATCCCCAAAAAGCACGGATGGCCATGCATCGGTCAGGTCGACATATCCTCTGTCTGTTCCTGAAAGTATTCCCTCCCCGCCAAAGAGGCTGTCTGGAAAAAGACTGCTGCCGGAGAAAAGTCTCAACCTCCCCGCGGCTTCTACACTCATAACATCAACCGGGTACCATTTCGTGTTTACACGGAAATGCACCACATTGAATGCATCGGTTTCACCACCATCAGAAGGGAATTGGAAAAACGGGAGCTCTTTCACATAACCCCCGAATTCGGTGTTTGTCCCGGAGGGAAACCACGCCGGAAGAGCGGCAGACACCCTTACAGTCTCGAAAAATAAAATTGCCAGAAGAAAAAGAAACTTACCTTTTTTCATCTGCAGTTATCTTCCCGTCTTGTAAAGTTATTACCCTGCGGGCCCTTTTAATGACCCGTTCATCATGAGTGGAAAAGACAAAGGTTGTTCCGGTTTTACTGTTCAGCTCTGCCATCATATCAAGCAGGTTCTCGGCGGAATGAGAATCAAGATTAGCCGTAGGCTCATCTGCAAGGATAAATTTCGGTTTGGAGGCTATAGCGCGCGCTACAGCTACTCTCTGCTGCTCTCCGCCGGAAAGCTGAACCGGGCGGTGATCCGCTCTTCCGCTCAATCCCACCGCGTCAAGAAGTTCCGTTGCCCGTCTGCGCCGCTCAGACCAGCTTCTCTTCTGAAGAAGCATGATAAATTCAATATTTTCTACGGCAGTCAGGACAGGGATCAGATTATAAGCCTGAAAAACAAACCCGATATTGTTAAGCCTGAACTCGATAAGCTTACTGCTTGACAGAGTGTCGAGACTGATCCCGTCAATGATCACCTTGCCGGCACTGGGTGAATCAAGCCCGCCCAGAAGGTGCAGAAGGGTGCTTTTCCCTGATCCTGACGGGCCTACGATTGCGGTAAACTCACCGGACCCGATATCAAGGTTTACATCGGTCAATGCCTGCACCGGAACCTCAGATTCATGGTAGACTTTGCTCAATCCGACAGTTTTTATTACGGTCATATAAAAAGACCACCTTTCACATTCTGATAGCCTCAGCCGGTTTCAGCCGCAGCGCTTTCAGAGCGGGATATACAGCAGCCAGTACGGCTGTTATTATGACCATTACGGTTAAAATCATGTACATGCTCCAGGGTAAAACAGGATAAAGGATCTCACTTATTCCAAACTCCTGCAGTCCCTTTGCGAAATAGGACAGGTTTATTCCGGTATTGGAAAGAATAAACATGAGAGATGCTGTAAAAAGCATACCTACAACGGCCCCTGTCAGAGACAGGGCAACAGTCTCAAGCACTATCATCCAGAATACAGCCCCCCGGCTCATCCCTACCGATATCAGCATACCAAGCTCCCTCCTGCGCTCAAGCACAACCATCAGCATGGTATTTACAATACCGAAAGCTAATGCAAGCAGGATTACTGCCATAAAAATGTAAAGAGTAGAGCCCATTATCTCAGACATGTATTCCAGCTCGGGAGCCAGGGTCTTCCAGGTATCAATTTTCATCTGTGATGCCAACGTCTTTACTTGCGTCAGCGCACTGTCCAGAGCATCAGATTTATTCAAAAGGACTGCAATTTCCTGATATACGGAATCGGATTCCAGCAGCCCCCAGATATCCTTATTTTTAACATATACATTTCCCTTGTCATACTCTGAGGAGACGGTCTTGAAAAGGCCCTCCACCCTGAAAGCCCCGCCGGTTATTTCGCCGGAATCATTCTGAAATGTAAGGACAATTTTTGACCCGAGCCTGACATCAAGTATTTCGGCAAGTTTTTCCCCTATCAGGACAGGATTTCTGGCGTTCGATTCAAAATATGTGCCTTGTGTTATGGATTGATAGATATCAGAAATACCAGACTCACTGGCCGGATCGACACCAAAAACCTGCACTCCAGTAGCGGTTACCGGTGATGCGGCCATGGCTGTAATCACAACTCTGGGAGAGACCGACTTAACATTCTTGATTACCTTAATTTTTCCTGACAATGTGAAAGCATCAGGAATTATGAAATTAATGTCGCGGTCCTTTGCAAACTCAGGGTGATGAATCTGGATATGAGAGGTCTGGGTGAGTATGGCGGATTTAATCATCTGGTCAGCCATGCCATAGTTGACAGCAGAAGAGATAAGCCCCCCGGAAAGCCCCAGAGCTATAGCAGTCATGATAATCAGGCTGCGTGTCCTGTTACGCCAGAGATTTTTCCAGGCTAATGAAAAAAACATTCCCTCTCCTTGCCTTCAGGCCCGTAGTACATCTGAAACTTTGATCCTGGATATGGACCATAAAGGATATATGGCAGCTATAAGAGAAATGACCAGCACGATAATTGTCTGATTAATAAACAGTGATGGTTCGACCAGAAAGGGAATTACCGGCTCCCATCCGTACCTCATTATTGCCTCTGCGGCATCTCCGGTCAGTTTGACCGGATGCCCTCTCATGTAAAGAAGAATCGGTATTGAGACCAGCATGCCGGCAACAGAACCCATGAGCCCGATAAAAAGTGTCTCGATAAAAATCATCAGGTTGAGCCGCCATCTCTTCATGCCTATGGAGATCAGAACTCCAAATTCCCGTCTGCGCTCCGCCGACATCATCATCACCGTTCCAAATATTCCAAACCCTATCACAAGGTAGAGAATACCCAGCATGATGATCCCTCCGGCATTGTCAATCTCAATAGACTGCACAAGCTCAGGAAGAATCTCGCGCCAGTTAAGTACAACGTAAGGGCCTTTGAAAATTTCCCTGATTGAAGCCTCTACTGTTCCGAGGTTGTCCGGATCATCAATCATCAATGCCAGCGATGTCACCATCCCTGGCATTGCAAAAAACCACTGTGCCACATCTAAAGACATATAGACTATATTTGCATTAAGTTCCGGGATGGGAAGCTCAACGATGCCAGTTACTGGAAAAATTCCGGCAGCACTCACTCCGTGATAACCCTGGCTCAGAAGCACCAGACTGTCATTCACTTTTACAGATAAATACTCTGCCAGCTTTGCCCCTATAAGCACTCCCGGCGACTTGCCTGACAGGTATTTGCCACTCTTAACTCTTGAGGAAAGGCCGTTCATGCGGTCTTCTCCGGCAGGATCTATTGCTGTGACTGCTACGCCCCTGGAGTTCTGCCCCGAGGAGGCAAGCGCAAATGATTCAATCCTGGGTACCGCACCGGTAACATGCTTTATAGTGAGGGTTTTGGAGATCTGGAAGCTGTCAAGTTCCATGCTGTTTTCAAGAGATCTTTTTTCTTGAAATTCGGGTCCCTGGACCTGGATAAAACCGGTATGGAGCTTTAACGTGGTACGGATCATATGCTCATAGGTGCCATACTGCATCGAGCGGGTAAAAAGCACAAGTAAAACCGCAAAGAAAACCGAAGCGGTAGTGATGAGTGTGCGATGAGGGTTCCGCCACAGATTGCGGAAAGCCATAATCAGGTACATTGACATCGGATTACCTGACCTGTTTTAGATTCTGGAGCGAGAAAAAAGAGTTCTCTATCGGGGCATCAAATTCCACATCCTGATATTCCATTATTGTAGCGTTTCCCTTTTTATCTGCCGGAACCATTTCCAGTCTGGCAGGTATTTTTCTTCCACCCATCTCTTTAATATCGGAAAGGGTCATGGTATTTATAAGTAAACCGGTTTCATCATAGAAAAAAGCTTTGCGCTGTATGAAATCCTCCCTGCCGATCCAGGACTCAACCCTCCCCCACACCACCGGAGCATCGGGTTTAGGAATCATCTCTATTCTGTACACATTCGTACCGTCAACAGTTGTATCGGAAAGCAGTTTGTGGTCATAGTCATTCACCACTGAAGCCTCCCTGACAAGGTCATCATTGGTGAAGTCAGAACCCATCCATGACTGCCCCATCATTGAGGGAGGAATTTTTATGGTCCGGTTTATCGAAGGAACCCACTGCCAGACCTCGTTACCCCTTTTAAGAAATGCGGTTCCCTTGTCCCGTGGCGGAGAAGTGACCAGAATGAGTTCATAATCATCACCTTTGCTCCAGGTTTTCATAGAAAGTTCGCGAGACCACTCCGGACGCACTATTCTCATTGTGAACGTAGCCCTGCTGGATTTTCCACGCAGTATGTTATCGGCTTTTTCGACTATCTCTTTTGCAGTCTGTGCTGAAATGGAAAGAACAAACAGGAAGAGAAATAAGAGGCCTGAGATTTTTACCTTCATTTTGGTACCCCGCCGGCTTTGATTGCTTCTGTTTAATAAAAGAGCTATTTTTCAGCTTACTCTCAGGAAAGGTGTGCAGTTTTTAAGAATATATGTTATGAAAAAGAAGTCATCTAATTTAGTCCTGCGAATTCTGAAAATCTTTTTTACGGTTGTTATCATTTTATTGGTCACCTATTCCGTGCTGTTTTCTCTTGCCGGTACCGCAGCCATCATTATCGGCTATCAATTAATAACGAAACCGATAAAAGAAGTAAAGGCATTGAAGACAACAAATCCGACAGAAACCGCCTTTATGAAACAATACAAAGAAGAGCTTGTGCGTGAAAGCGGTTCTGACACACTGAAACATATCTTTGTTCCCCTGGATTCCATTTCCAAAAATCTCAGAAGCTCCGTTATCGCATCTGAAGATGACGGCTTTTACACTCACCCGGGGATCGATCTTGAAGCGATGATTCAGGCCGCTGCTTACAACCGCACTCAGGGAGAGGTCAAGCGGGGCGCAAGCACGATTACCCAGCAGATGGCAAAGAATCTGTTCCTGAGCAAAGAGAGAAGCTTTAAGAGAAAGATAAAAGAACTTGCTTATGCCATGCTGATGGAGCGTTATCTTGGTAAAGACCGGATTCTTGAACTATACCTGAATTATGCCCAGTGGGGAAAGAATATCTTCGGATGTGAAGCAGCATCACAGGAGTATTTCAAAAAGAGCTCGTATAATTTATCAAGGACCGAATCGGCCAGGCTTGCAGCAGTGCTTGCCATGCCATCAAAGCTTTCACCCCATCACACAAAATCGATCTTTATGAGTAAGAGAATAGCGGTAATCGCCAACAATCTCTACCTTCACAAGATCATTAACGATTCCACCTATTTTAGCCTTACAGGAAAGCTCCCCGCTACTAAAGATGACAGTATTACAGTAGAAAAGAAACGGGAAGAGATCCCGGAGCAGAGGAAGATGTTTTGATCGTATACAGATTTGCCAAAAAGCCGAACAAGTCGCCCGTTTGTGCGGTTGTGCACAATGTTTAGCCCTGGATCAACTTATAGCTCATCTTTACTCAAGCTGCTTTTTCAAATCATAAAACGCCTGCTTAAGCTCATCAAGCTCTATCCGGACCTGTTTTACTTCCTCCTCCAGAACAGATACTCTGTCTGATGCGGGAGCAGCATTTAGAAATGATGTTTCCCTTCTAACCTCCGCCATTTTCTCCAGATCAGGCATCCCGTAAAACAGATGCATAAATCTGCTGTCCTTGTGCCCTGCCTGGCGGGGAAGTTCAATCACAAACGGCCCGTCCTCCCTCTCAATCAGCCCATTAAGAGTCTGCCCGATCTCATCAAGAGATGAAAAGTGGTACATCCTTTCTGTACGCGTACGCAGTTCACCCATGGTCTGGGCTCCCCTGAGCAGCAGAGCATCAACTATTGCCAGCTCCTGTCTGGAGAAGAGAAACACGTTCTGGATATTGTGCTCGAATTTTGGAACCCGCCCGTAAGCAGTTGTCAGCTGCCAGGCAAGCTTTTTACTTTTCAGAGTGTCAATTGACGCAAGGACCTCTTTTTCACTCAGGTTCATCACCGGTTCCCTGCTTGATTTCTGATTACAGGCGTTAACCAGCGCATTGAGGCTTAAAGGATAGTACTCCGGGGTTGTGATCTCTTTTTCAATTAAAGCACCCAGAACCCTGGCTTCGGTTTCAGTAAGCAGTAAGTCCATGCTTCTTCCCTTCTGATATGATTGCAGATGGTTATTTGGAAGATTTTGATGATGATTTGAAGTAAAATACGATTGGAGCATGTGAGGGGATCAAAATAAAAGGGAGCAGGTCAAAACTGCACTTACAGCTTTAAACCTGCTCCGTTTCTGTGAGTCTCCTAATTATATCTTATACAATTCGCTTGCCTTCATAAGCTCCATCTCATGCTCCTCAAACACCCTTATTCCTTTCAGAATATCATCGGTCCTTATAACAACCAAAGATTTTTCCCCCATCGAAAATGCATAAAGGTATTCAACACTAACCTCGGCATCAGAGAGTATGCGTAAGGCGCGGGCAAGAGAACCCGGTGTATTTGGAGTAGAGAGGCATAGAACATCTGTGAGACTGACTCCAAAACCTTTCTCTTTTAAAACTTTGCGAGCCTTTTCCGGATCCGATACAACGGCCCTTACTATACCGTATTCTGCCGTATCAGCGACACTCATTGCAGACAGATTGACATTTTCTGCGGCCAGAGTTTCTGTGAGTTCTGTCAGTCGCCCTGAACGGTTTTCAAGAAAAATTGAAAGTTGTTGAATGATCATTTCTGATTCCTCTTTATGCCTTGGTGATTTTGCGGTTGTCGATTACTCGTTTTGCTTTTCCCTCACTGCGCTGGATAGTCTTGGGCTCAACCAGATTTAGTGTTATTGAGATGCCCAGATTACTCTCCACAGCATGCTTAATCCTGTACTTGAGTGCTTCCAGCTTTTTAATTTCATCTGAAACAAAAGATTCCTCAACTTCTACAAGCAGTGTTAAATTATCCAGATTATGCTGACGGTCCACCACTATTTGATAGTGTGGCTTTATCCCGGCAGTCTCAAGAAGAACGGCTTCGATCTGTGAAGGAAACACATTCACGCCACGGATAATCAGCATGTCATCAGAGCGACCCAAACACTTCTGCATTCTTGTCAGCGTACGACCGCATTCACATTTTTCGTGAGTAAGACTGGTCAGATCACGTGTTCTGTACCGAAGCAGGGGTAGTCCCTCTTTGGTTACGGTTGTAAACACCAGTTCACCTTCCTGGCCCTCCCCGAGTGGTTCGAGTGTCTCAGGGTTAATTATCTCAGGAATAAAATGATCTTCGTTTATGTGAAGGCCGCATTTGCACATGCATTCACTGGCGACACCAGGACCGATTATCTCACTTAATCCGTAGATATCAATTGCCAGTATGGAGAGACTCTGCTCAATTTCCCGCCGCATGTTTTCTGTCCATGGTTCTGCCCCGAAAATCCCCACGCGGAGAGAAAGGTCTTCTCTCCTCACCTTCTGATCCTGCATCTCTTCGGCAAGGTAAAGTGCATAGGAGGGTGTACAGGCGATTGCAGTGGTGCCGAAATCCTTCATTATCTGGATCTGGCGGGTTGTGTTTCCGCCTGAAATGGGAATTACTGTTACACCTGCTTTTTCCGCTCCATAATGAACCCCAAGTCCGCCTGTAAAGAGGCCATAACCGTAAGCGACCTGAATAATGTCGCTCGATATGATTCCGGCACTGGAAAGAGTGCGCGCTATCACCTCTGACCAGAGATCAAGATCGTTTTTAGTGTAACCTACAACAGTAGATTTGCCGGTTGTGCCCGATGACGCATGTACACGGACGATGTCTTTCATCGGGGCAGCAAAAAGAGAATAGGGATAGTTATCCCTGAGGTCCTGTTTAGTTGTAAATGGAAGCCTGTGCAGGTCTTCTATACCCTTAATATCCTGGGGTTTTATCCCGGCCTGATCTATCTTTCTGCGGTAAAAAGGCACATTGTGGTAAATTCTTTCCACCATTTTACGCAGATTTTCCGATTGCAGTTTTCTTAGATCACTGCGGGGCATGCACTCCCGGCTTTCATCCCAATAGATAGCTTTTGACATTGTGACATCAGCTTCTTTTGTAAACAAGATCAGTTCCTTTCTGCAGGTGCATTATCTTCCAAAGCCTTATATCCTGATTGGAACGCTTTTAAGTTGATTTCCAGAAAACGTGAAGGCACGGAATTTTTCAGTGCCGTTTCCCAGATCGGGTATTCTATTGATGAAAGCCGGGCAAAACAGCCCAGAATCACCGAATTGACAGTCTTAATGTTTCCTGCTTCACGGGCCATATTGAGCGCATCTACAACATGTAATGATAAAGGGAGTTTACTTAAGTCGCCAATGATACTCTCTGGATATTTCTGGGCTCCAGTAATCACACTCATTGGCGCTATCCGCTGATTGTTGCAGATAATAGTTCCGCCATCGCGGAGATAATCAATATATCTGGCTGTCTCAAGAAGCTCTAAACCGAGTAAAAAATCTGCACTTCCCTTCTCAACAACCGGAGAAAAGATTTCTTTTCCGTACCGGACATAGCTTATGACACTTCCGCCCCGCTGAGACATGCCGTGTACCTCTGACATTTTTACCGTATACCCCTGCTCCATTGCAACGTGGCCGATGATCCGTGCCGCAAGAAGCGCTCCCTGTCCCCCGACTTCCGCAATAATGATATTCATATTAATATTTGACCTTTCCGCTCTTATTCCGCCGCCATTAAATCATCTTTACTGCTCACTATAGCCCCAAATGAGCAGATATCCCCGCATAGACCGCATCCGGTGCACAAAGTACTGTCAATTGATGCCTTTCCATTATCCCAGGAGATGGCAGGGCACCCCAGTGAGATACATTTTTTACATGCCTTACATTTGTCAGGTAAGACTTTAAAAGGCTCATTTTGTGAGGAGATGCCCTTTTTAAGAACACAGGGCTGACGGGTAATTATCACAGATGGTTCCTTTGCCGCGGTCTCCTCCCTGATCACTCTCTCCAGGGCTTCCAGGTCGTAGGCATCCACAATAGAAATGCGCCTAATTCCGATGCTTCTGGCAAGTGCTTCAAAGTCAAGCCTTACCGTTTCAGTTCCTTTAAGCGTAAGTCCGGTAGATGGGTTTTCCTGATGGCCGGTCATAGCAGTTACAGCATTGTCAAGGATAATAACAGTAGTAAATCCACGGTTATAAACGACATCAATCAAACCTGTAACCCCTGAGTGCCAGAAAGTTGAATCTCCTATTACAGCCACCGATTCTTTGGCAAACTCTTTCCCCCTTGCTTTCTCAAAGCCGAAAGCCATCCCGATACTGGCTCCCATGCAAATAGAGGTATGCATCGATGAAAACGGGGGAAAGGCTGCAAGTGTATAACAGCCGATATCACCGGAAACTTTAAGCTTGAGCTTTTTGAGCACGTAAAAGGGTCCCCTGTGATGACAGCCGGGGCAGAGAACTGGTGGTCTCTGGGGGAGCTGGTAACCAAGGGTCAGAGGCTCCTTTTTCAGCGGTTTACCTGTTAGAGCCTTCCTTATGATTGAGGAATCTAGTTCCCCGATTACCGGTAGTTTTTCTTTGCCAGTAGCATTAATACCCCAACTCTTGATAAATGTCTCATAGATCGGCTCCAGCTCCTCAACCACAAACACTCTTTTATACTTTGAAGCGAATGCCTCGATTTTTTTGCGTGGTAGAGGGTATGAGAGCCCGAGTTTAAAAATTCCTGCCTCAGGAAGTGCTTCACGGGAATAATGATATGCGATGCCGCTGGTGATTATCCCTGTTGATTCATCACCATCATATATAGTATTGAGATCGGTTGTTTCTGCAAATTCATGTAGTTCCTGAAGACGGCTTTCCGCGACAACTCTGCGCTTACGGGCATATCCGGGAGCAACAATATATTTACCCTCGATATTCTGGAAGTCCTTTAAAGCGATCTGCTGCCGCACACCTGTTTCCACCACACTTTGAGAATGTGAAACTCGAGTTGAGAGTCGCAGGATAACCGGGGTATCAAATTTTTCACTGATCTCGAAGGCCTTTATGACAAAATCTTTGCATTCCTGGCTGTCAGAAGGTTCAAGTACCGGGATCTTGGCAGCTATACCAAAATACCGGGTATCCTGCTCATTTTGCGAGCTATGCTGCCCCGGATCATCAGCTACTACTATAACAAGCCCTCCATTAACCCCGGGATATGAAATAGACATGAGAGGATCCATAGCCACATTTAAACCGACATGCTTCATACAGACAAGCGCCCGAGCTCCTGCTATAGATGCACCGATTCCTATCTCAAGGGCAACCTTCTCATTTACCGACCACTCTGAATCGATTTCCGGATAACCCGACAAATATTCAGTAATTTCGGTGCTCGGAGTTCCGGGATATGCAGCAGCCACCGTCACCCCTGCCTCATATGCCCCACAGGCGATGGCTTCGTTCCCTAACAAAAGTCTTTTCATAGAAAAATTCCTGTCCTGAAAAATGCAGCTTTCCCTGAGATTACACCCTGCAGAAATAAAAAATCCACTAAGGCAATATGCTTATTATGAATATAGTTTTTACCATCCTTAGGGTTTATGGCTTTTGGCCCACCTCAGAGATGAAATAACGACCTAACACAGAAATTTCGATCGGTTCTTCACCCCTTTAGGAGCATCTCTGGGGTGATTCTATAACATAGACCTTTGAATTATAAAGGCTGAGATGAAGCAGAGACTTAACTCATTAAACTCTTAGCTTTACCTCCGGGACATCTTCCTAACTCACCTCCGGGACAACTCCCTAACTCACCTCCCCCCTCAAAAAAACTCTCCTTCTCCCTGAACATTTCTTCCCCTACCAGGCATTTATTACCCACACTATCAACGCCCCTATATCTTTAACACATTGATTTTATTCATGTTACATTTTGGCATTCCCCTTGCTTAAAGCTCTCCACGAAAGGATTCACCATTATGCATGCTGCAAATATCACATCTTCAAATGCCATATCTCCTCAGACTTCCGAACAGATCCGGAAAGTAGCTAAAGAGTTTGAGTCGATTTTTACCTCTATGATGATGCGCTCGATGCGCAAAACAATTGGTGAAAACCCCTTTCTTCCAGCCAATTTCGGCGAAAAAGTATACACCGAGATGCTCGATGATGAATATGCAAAGATGATCGGAACTCATGCCTCTCTGGGTCTCTCTGACCTCATTGTTAGAGAGCTTGAGCGCTATGAAAACGGCGGCAATGCACTGAACCAGCTCAGAAACCTGGGGACAGCAGAACCATGGATGATAGATAATAGCTTCCTTCCTCAGAATAATGCGGTTCAATCCAGTCAGAATAAGTCGGTAAAGTCCCAGGTCGGAAGATGGAATGATTTTATCAGCAAAGCCAGTGAAAAATATAACGTAGACAAAAATCTCATCACTGCAGTTATCGCTCAGGAATCCGGCGGCAATCCCTACGCGGTTTCAAGGGCAGGAGCAAAGGGTCTGATGCAGCTTATGGATACGACCGCCTCAGATATGGGAGTTACTCGTCCGTTCTCACCCTGGGCTAACATAGAGGGTGGAGTTAAATACCTGCGAAGTATGCTTGACCGGTTTAATGGAGATGAAAAGCTGGCGCTTGCGTCCTACAATGCGGGCCCCGGGGCAGTTGAGAAATATAAAGGCATTCCGCCCTATGCAGAAACCATTAACTATGTGAAATCAGTACTTGATTATAAGGAGCGTTTTTCAAAGGAGTAGCATATGGAAAAATCACTCCAGGAACTCGAACAGATTCTCTCCCGTGAAGTCGAGGTACATTCCTCGATGATCCAGACGGCTGGGGCTTTCAATAAAGCGATTAAGGGTAATGACCTGCCTGCCCTTCAGCAGCATTCTGCCGATCAGGACAGACAAATCTGTCAGATAGAGAAACTGGAAGAGCGGAGAGTTGAATGTGTAAATGAGCTTTCCGGGTCTCTTGGACTGACTCCCGCAGCTTCACGGCTTCAGCTCATGCTTGAAAAACTGCCTGAACAGTGGCGGCCCCGCTTTGCAACGGTTCATACCGCCTTGAAACAAAAGATCGCGGAACTTTCCAGGCTTAATACAAGTAACCGCATTCTTATCGAAGAAGCGCTGGGAACCATAGGAAACACGTTTTCGTTTCTTCAGCAGTCAAATGGAAAGTATGCACAATATGGTGCAAGAGGCAAAGCAGAGGGATCTGCTGCTTCAGTTATCACACTGATAAACAGAACAGCATAGGTGGTACACTATGTCACTTATTTCTAATCTTGGTGTCGGAATGCGCGGTCTGGCCGCATCACAGCTGGCCATGGATATTACAGGCCAGAATATCTCTAATGCGGATGTAGAAGGGTATTCCCGCAAACGTATCACCCAGGCAGCCGCTTACCGTCGTGATCCAACGTATGGTCAGATGGGTATGGGCACAGAGATTATCAATATTGAACGGGTAAGAAGCAGTTTTCTTGATGTTCAGATCCAGAACCAGAATCAGGAAGTCGGACTCTGGAAAGAAGTCGATTATACCCTGGAAAGTATCGAAAACATCTTCATGGAACCGACCGATACAGGAATCCAGACCTTTATAGATTCCTTTTTTGACAGCTGGCAGAATCTTTCCAATAACCCCTCTAACATCTCGGCAAGAGAAATGGTAAAGACCAGTGCCGAGATACTCAATGATGTCTTCCACAATCTCTCAAACGAACTCTCTGATTTAAACAGGACAAGAAATGACGAAATTCTGCAGAGAGTAAACAAAGTAAATGAGCTGACAAAAACGATTTACGACCTGAATATTGAAATCGGCGCTGTTGAATCAGGGATGAACAACGCAAACGACAGCCGCGATAAAAGAGATATGGTTCTCAAGGAACTCGCATCAATTATTGACATCTCGGTAATCGAAAACGACGTCGGCCAGATCTCTGTCTCAAGCAGCGGGAATCTACTTGTTTCTC
>JAAYYB010000114.1 GCA_012515615.1 Fibrobacter sp. | reverse complement strand
GCGATAGAGGGTAGTTGGGAATCACCTAATGGGTGAGACGCGGGAACAAGCGTTGTAGTATCCATGACCCTTATTTTGTTACATTTAAACGCAGCACAACAAATTTAACTGCCGTTTTTAGGATAAAAGATATTTTTTAGAAGCAGCAAATATATTTTTCTATATACCCTTTTTCAATAATTTATTTACAAAAAGGAAACTTCATTTATGAAAGTATCACACAATTACATGTTTCGTTCGCTGGTTGTACTTGTTGCATTGTTGTTTTTGTCTATTACTAGAATTTGGGCAGAGCAGTCACAATCCGAACAAACCATTAAAACTTTTTTTAACGATATAATTACTATTAAAGTAAATAAAATGACCATTAAATCAGGTATTTTCTGTTCTTCCATAGGTTTACCGTACAGAATGATTTCTGTTAATGATGGTGCATATAATATAAGGATTTCTTTGGATGGCACAACAATTTACTTTTTCAACCAAAAAGGCTGGAGTTCTTCAGAAACTGATATTGTTGAAGGCAAAGGACATGCCGATGCTATATCTGAAACAAATGCCTTTACCTTTGCTATCCCACTTCTTAATTATTTGGGCTTTCCCACGCAAAAGGATGATTATAAAATCGTTTTTTGCGACAATGCGTATAAGACTACGTCAAGCGTAGAGGATCTTTGGGGGGCCAGTTGGTTAATCAGTAAAGACCTCTATTCTAATGGAACGCGTTGTCGCGGGCGTTATCTAACAGTTATTATTTCCGCTGCTTCAGGAAAAATAGTATCTTTTATACATAAGCCCGTTATACATCCTCAAAACACAATGAACGTTCAGGTTACCTATGCATCGGCACAGCAGGCTGCGCTTGCTTGGCTTACAGCAGCACCTTATTTTACCGGGAAATCACCAACAATAAACACGAGTAATACACAAGGGGAAGTTGTAATTGCGCAGAAAGAAGGTTCATCCCAAGAGAATACTTTATGTGAAGATGCAATTTCTACCTACTATTGCTGGGAAGTGAATTTTGACTTTATTGAAAATGAAAAAAGTAATCCAGGGAAAATATGGGTTAACGTTGAGACAGGTGAGGTTATCGGCGATTATTGAGGCGCGTATAATATCTTTGTCTTACACAGTGGGGTTAATGTTAACTGGGTGGTAACTGCAATTCCGGGTACAATTTCGGGGACGCCACAGAATGGCGCTAACTTAATATCGAGATATTTACGAGTTCCCCAACGAGAGCCCGCAGTGTCCATTCATTTTATGCGCATGTGAAATATGCTTGCACAGATTGGGAATACACAGAAGATGAGTTTCTGAATTCTATGTTGATTCTGGCGTGTGCTTAGGGAAATCTGGACCTGGTAATCTTCCTGCTGCCCCTGGGTGCGGACCCGACAGTGCAAGTCACCGAAGAGGAAACCCTCTTGGAGTTTATTGGCGAAGACTGGTCATCACTGGGCCTCACCATCCCTTCGGTTTTGCCAGATTGGCCCACGGACAAAGATACTGAAATCCTGCAG
>JAAYYB010000001.1 GCA_012515615.1 Fibrobacter sp. | reverse complement strand
TTCTGAGGGCACCTACGGATGTTTCGTTTGAATACCCGAAAGGTTATTTCGGGTTTAACCTTCCAATAGAGCAGAGTATCAATTTACGTGATTTTCTCAATTATGCAGATCCGGCAATAGATTCAATATTCTCCGATACTACTATATTCAGTGATGGTGAAAATTTCAAGCCCCGTGGAAAAGTCCGTCAGAACCCCAATACAACTTTCAGTGTAGATGTACCAATGATGGGCGGGGTAGCGAGTTTTTCAAACACACAGAATTTTTTCCTTGGCTACAGTAATGTTCTGGGTAATCCAGGTATCTATGCCAATCCGGATTCTCTGGGAGAGGGTGTTTCTTTCCTTCTGAGGGGCACAATAAATGTCCCCCTGGACCTCTCACTTGGCTGGGAGACGATGACATTCGGTTACGCTTACAGAATTAACCGCTATCTCACCATGGCTCTCAACCTTCATCGCCACCTCTTTACAATGGATCTTCAGGGCAAAATCAATGTAAATCTGATGGGAAAGCTTAAATATGAGGCAACTGGTGAAGGTGCCGGCAATTTAGACATGGATATGGAGCTTGACTACCCATCGGACAAGGTTTACGGAATGGCTTATGGCCACTACGAGGCGGAAGTATGGACTCCCACGATCGGACTTAAGGCCTGGCGCTTTACACTTACATCAAGGTTTGGTATCAACACCAGGGCAAAGGGCGAATTTTACGCCAGGTACTCCCTGCCATTTTTTGTAGATCCTGAAACTTTTAAGCTTAATCTGGATTTTGAAGATCCGTCGCAATTTACTGATCCGGAATTTCTCAACAACCTCAATGCTAATGCAGTTGACAGCATAACCTACTCAACCAGAATTAACGGCAAAGATTGCGGTTTGCAATGGAAGATGCCCACCGGTATCACTCTGGGGTTTGATATCATCCCCAAACATCTGGGAATCTCCTACACCAAGACTTTCGGTGATGTTCTTTTTAAGATTGATAGGATTGCAAGAGAACAGGTCGCTGCTGAACAGGGCAGTGACAGATCCGGAAAGAGCGATTCGCTGGTAATTGACATGGGAGTCAATGTCGATCATGTGATTCTGCTTCACTGCAGTATCTACAGTGCATTTCTGAATCTGGGAGTTTTCGGGATGGATTTCCGTTATGCGGATCAGGAAAATATGATTGGCAGTAAAATGCCTTATATGCATATGGGAAAATCGGCGATGTTTCCTGTTTTAAACTTCGGCTCTACAATCGGCACGAAATTGAGGCTGTTGATTGAACTGGATGTTCTGCCGTTACCTGCAGTAAAAACCGGTGTACTCTATTTCTTTTAGTAAAATCTGGTTTGCTTTATTGATCTGAAAGGATTAATACATGAGAATGTTAAAGAAAGTGATGTTGATTATGACTCTTCTGGCTGCATGTGTGCTGGCGCAGCAGACAAGTGATTATCTTACAGTCGAGGTCCCGATAGGGGCTCAGCCTGCAACAAAGGCTCTCTGGGTAAAGTGGGCAGGCACTTCCCGTGGAATTGGCTTTCTACCTCCTGATTCCGGTTTTATCTACTTTGACAGAGCTCCTGGAGGTGCAAACCTGGCAAACTACAGGTACAAGGTAACAGTACCTTATGTAGATACACTTCGAGACAGTTTGTCCGGACAGATAAAATCGTTGACGCTGATTAACAATAAATATATTCCTGGTAATCCTCCCCAGAGGACAACCGCGTTCCGTCCTGTCGATCAGCCCGGTATGGGGTCCGGTGTTTTTTACTGCGTAGTAGCGCTTCCGTTGCCGGGAGTAGATACGCTTTATTCAAATGAGTTCCAGATCCTGGTTGAGAGTTCAAATTCCGTTACAACAAAAGGTCCTCAGGATACCATAACCAGTCTTACCCCAACCTTCAGTTGGGACGTAAACCCGGGCGTTCCATATTATCATGTAATTCTCTCTGATCAGCTTGTTGAGATCGATACCACTTCAGAGGATGGCACTTTCACTCTGGAAGGGCTGAGCATAGTCTGGCAGGCTATAACCCCCGGCAATCAGATAACTTACGGTGTTCCAGATCCATCCAGAACCATAACCGCAGAGCCGCCGCCTCTTTCTCCGGGACAGGTTTACACATGGATGGCACTTAATAATTATGGAAATCATGCCGCATATTCATCAGTGAAGGTTGGAAGCGGATCATTGAAAACTTTTGTAATCAAGGGGGAGCCGCTGAGAAGTCCCACCTGCATTTACCCTGTAGATGATTCTCTTGATAGTGAGGATAATGCCAGGATCCGTTTCCGATGGACAAATCTTGATTCAAAGGCAAATACCTATAAGGTTTACCTATATGTAGGATCGCAAATAGAGGGTATTGATGCCCAGATGATCCTCTGGCAGGCAGAGGTAATGGGTTCTGATACCAAAGATACATTGGGAGTAGAAATTGATGCTGCGTCAGTCCTTACTACAAACAGATATGTCTGGCGTGTCATTGCAATCGATGACAGGGGGGCAGGAACATCAGGCGGCCTTGAAAGTTTTCATTACACCGTGCCCACAGGAGTACTGAATATAAAGACAATGGAACAGATTTCTGTAAACGAAGGCGGAGAGGCAAAATCTGTAACCAGTCCGGTAGGGCTTGTTGAGCTGAAGGTCGAAGTACTTGACGGTTCGATGGAGGCCCCGCTTTTATTCTACACCGACACAAAGGGCAACCTGATAAGGCAGAGGCCGACAGGGACTTACAGAATCACAGCGGTTAAAAATGAATTTGAGTCTCAGTCAAAAACGGTTGTACTGAGTGAGAATGACACCACAGATGTGACATTCTACCTTGAAAGACCGCAATCCACGATTTTCGGAGGAGTGTATGATATTTCCGGAAGCGGAATAAATCTGGCAAGAGTTTATGGGGTTTCCGACAACGGGGATACATCATCGGCCTTGACTGATGCGTCAGGTAATTTTATACTCAGGGCTTATGAGGCAGACTGGCGCATTACAGCAGAGCTTGAGGGTTACAGACCCTCTTTTATAAAGAAAATCACAGTTGAATCAGGTGAGAATTTTGATTTTGGGGAGATCTTTCTGGAGAAAAACCCGATTACTTTCTCCGGAATCGTTAAAAACGGTTCTGGTAATCCCATGTTAGGTGTAAAGGTTTCACTGTTTCAAGACGGTGTCAAAATAAACGAAATACCTTCAACACCTCAGTCCGGAGCATTTTCATTCTCAGTTCCAACTGGAACCTACACATTATCAGCCGAGAAGACCGGATTTACTTCATACCGGCACTCGTTCGATGTAGTTGGACCTAGGAGTGTAACTGTGACTATGCTGGCAGGTGCTACAATTGTAAACGGATTTGTTTACGGAAGAACCTGGGTAGGTAAAAGAGATGTAGTTGCCCCTATAACAAACGCTTTAATCGAATTTGTAGAGATTGGCTCTTCTGATACATTCTCTACGTTGTCTGATGCTACTTACGGTGATTTTAAAATCAGTCTTCCCGGTAAGAAAAAGTATTCTGTAAAAAGTACTGCAACCGGATTTGCCGCAAAGATGCCCTGTACCCTTCAGACGATTGCAAAAACGACCCAGACATTCAAGGACACGCTGCGGGGCCTGGGCATGTTCTCCGGTACTGTTTCCTCTGGCGGTTCTACTACGGGAGGTGTAGTTGTAAGCCTTGTGAATGTTAAAGACGCGGCCGTTGCTGCAACGGGAAAAACGTCTTTCCAGGGACAATTTGAAATCAAGAACATTCCTGATGGGATGTACATGATAATGGCAGGTAAAGAGGGCTTTGTACTTGACAGTATCGATGGTCCTGATACACTCGAGGTTAGTGACGGTAAATGTTCTCCGGCAGCTTCAGACATTTACCTTGAGCCCGGATCCAAGACTCTTAAATGGCATGTCTTAAGCGGTAAAAAATTCAGCGGGGTTGTAAAAATTCAATCTCCACTTCGTAATACTGTATCAACAACCGATTCAATAATAAACTGCGGTCATGGCCTGTATGTGATTAATGTTGATTCCAGGAATACTTCTCTTCTTGATCTGGCATTCCATCGGTTTGATGTTGCCGATTCAGAGACAGTTCACATTGATACTGTGCACATGGATGTCATGCACGAGCCTTCAGATACACTCAATCCACGACGAGGAAAAATCAGTCTTGAACTCAGTTCTGATGAATCTCTTGATTCGGCAGTTCTGTACTACAGAGATTTCAGTTCTTCTTCTTTTATGTCAGTTAAGAACTCAAAGAGTTCAGATTCATTTCTGTTTGAATTCTTGCCCCCCAGAGATGGCAGCAGCCTGATCTATTATTTCAGAGCCTACAGAGGCACGGATATTTATGGTTATGACAAGGAAACATTCAGAACTTTCGTCAAGCCTGATACAAGTAGACTGACCAGGTTTGAGGTCATGCCATCTTCTGATGACACATTGATTTTACCGCCAGGATATTCCGCCAGGTTCTCCTTCAAAGGGTATTTCAGTTCCTCTTTTATCCCGGCAGGAAGCATTAATCCATCAAGTATAACCTGGTCACTCTCAAATGAACAGGGTTGTAAACTGGAAAACACCAGCGGGTTGACTGTTACCGTAAAGACCGGAAAGACAGCCGTTTCTTCACCGGTAATTCTCAGAGCGTTAATAGACACTTCTAAAACCAGAGTCGCAGGCAGCTCCCGGTCTGTTTCAATTCCATTCAGGGTTTCGGGATCTCCGCTCAAAAAGGTAAACGTCAAGAGAGTTGATGCCGGATATATGGATCCGATCACTACATCCCCAACTGCTTCTGCTGAATTTGCTGTGGAAGCACTTGACGGAAAAGGAAGTGCACTGAATGTCACCCCGGTTTGGTCAATTTTCCCGCTTACAGCAGGGCAGATCTCTTCAGATGGAATATTCCGGCCCGACCGGCATTTCAGCGGTTATGTACGGGTTTTTGCCGAGGCAGGTGGAATCAGGGGTGAATATTTGCCTGAGGATCAGAAGGAAAGAGGATTGAATGTTCAGTTCGTTATCAGCTGTAAAAGCGAAGCTGATACAGCACGCAATGGGCAGGGCTGTACGGTAATATTCCCGCCCAATGTCGTAGGGGATAAAGAAACCGGCAAGCTGAATGTAGCCATTGAAGCTCTGCAGAACCAGATCAGACGCTCAAATGGAAATTTCAGAACCGTGGATACTGTTGCCTTTGACATAACAGAGACAAAGGGTATCTCTTTTGATCTTACATCAGACAGTATCGAACTGGTAATAGATCTTCCACAGTCTCTTCACAAGCAGGCGCTTGAACGCAATTTGACAATCGCATGCTGGGACGAGGACAGTCTCAAATGGGACCCGGTTCAGGGATCCACGGTGTCGGCTGACGGGAAGAAGATCAGTGCCAAAATCGGACACTTTTCCATTTATTCTGTTATGGTGGAAATGAAGCTTGCGGGATACCTTAAAGTATCCCCGAATCCGTTCTCGCCATATGTATGGCCAAGGAATATTTCAGTTGATAAACATCTTGGAGCCTGCATTGAATTTCAGGTAGAGACATCTTTTCTGCCGGCAGACATGAAGCTTCGAATTTACAATGTTGTCGGGGATCTTGTGTGGTCATTACGCATCCAGGATGGGAATCAGTTTCCGTACAAGGTCTGGTGGGATGGCCGAACATCAGAAAAAGATATCATTTGGTCCGGAAGCGGCAATGAAATTGATAAGCCGGGCAAAAAGATGTGCAGAAACGGAAGATATATGGTTGTGCTTACTGCTTCAGATTCCAATAAGTCAGAATGGAAGCTGATGAAACAGATTGTGCTGATAAAGTAGGGTTGAAAAAATGAGAAAATCAAGAATTGCGGAGGAAACCGTGAAAGCCTTTTCAATTGCAGTCGCAATGCTGGCGTTTTTTGCCCTGCAGACATCAGCGCAGAATAGCGCTGAGAGCAAGATCCGCGTCGGGGTCTTAAATCTCGAAGCCTACGGTGAGGCCGGAAGCGAGGCCTCTGGGGCTACTGAGTTGCTCATATCATACCTCAGAGAGATCGGTTTTTATGAGATTCATAATCAGAAGCTTATTGAAGAATCGCTGAAGCTTGTCAGAAAGAGAATCCCTTCACACTGCCGTGATCCGCGTTGTGTGTTTGATATCGGAAATACCACCGGGATGGACCGTATGATCTACGGTTCAATAGACCTTAATGACAAACGATTTGGTGTAAAACTTACGTTGATCGATGTCATTATGAAACGAACTGTAGAAACAGTCAGTATAGAGGGTGCACCCGGTGTCAAGGGAAGTGATGTGCTGAAGACTGCCGTGGCCACGCTCCACGGTAATCATTCTAAAAATGAGCCGGAATTAAATGCATACTACGGCCCCAAAGTACATAATGAGAAACAGTTGATCTATAGTGCCGCAGGCATGATAGGAGCCGGACTGATCTATGGAATCGTAAACTACGCAATGGGTAATGACAAGGCTAATACTCTAACCGGTGAGTATCCTTCCGATCGCGAATCCAGAAGCGGTATCGCATCCAGTGCCGATCAGATTCCTCTCTTTGCGAGGCCCGCATCTATGGCAAACGCTTACGTGGCAGAATCCGATGATGCTTACGGAGTGCTATACAATCCGGCTGGAATGGCCTGGGTTGCGGGTCCTGAAGCTGCGCTTGCGTACCAGTACCGTTTTGGATTTCTTGATAATCTTGCAGCTACATATGTTAATAAGGCGACAAGGGAGATCGGTTTCGGACAGGCTCTTTTATACTGCTCAGATAGAGATGAGAAGCTTTTTACCGAGCTTTATTTTATCTCTGCAATTGCATACAAGTTTTCTCAGCTTCCTTCCTTTATACGTCCATTCTCTTTGGGAGTCAATCTCAAATTGGTGAGTAACAGGGCTAATGGAACTTCAGAGGATGCGGTCAGCGCAAATTCTTTCGGTGCCGGAATCGATCTGGGATTTATGTGGGAGCTTTCCAGTAATATCAGATATGGACTGCTTCTCAGAGATGTGCCTGTAATAAACAGGTGGAAAAACATCTCTACAGGCCGGAAATATTTTGAACCTCATGCTGCCACTTTGCATATGGGAGGAATATTTGAGGCGGGGTATTCCACATTCCTGATTGCTGAAGGGCAATTGCCGCTATACAGGGATCAGCCCTGGAAAATGGCAGGAGGAATCGAGCAGGAAATATTTAAATTCATATTGCTCAGAGCCGGAGTGCAGAAAGAGATTCAAGCCTCCCGGGAAACTCCATGGAAACTGACTGGCGGGTTTGGCTTGAAAGTAAGCAGGATTGCTCTTGATGGCTCTTATGAGTATAATACACTGCGGGTATTTGATGTGATCAATGTTTCTCTGAGAGTTGGATTTTAGGAGAAGATCAGAAATCAATTACAAGCAGAGTAATATCGTCGTCTGGTGATTGGTCCGCGCCGCAGAATGCCTTCTGATCCGCAAGGATAAAATTAACAGCCTCTTTGGCCGGAATGTCAAGAGAACTGCCTGAACTCTGCGACAACCGCTCAACCCCGTACATCTCTTCGCTGCTGTTTTTTGATTCTATCAGTCCGTCTGTATACAGCACCAGTCTTACTGTTCCCGGTTCATATTCAAATTTCGATTCAGAGAGCATCATGTCCGGGAAAACTCCCATAAAGAGTCCGTCAGCCTTGATCATGTTGCAGGTTTTGGACCTGCGATTGAACAGCAGAACCGGGCAGTGGCCTGCAGAAGTGTAATGGAGCACATGTTCATTTGTATCGAGAACAGCATAAAATATGGTTACAAAATTATCGGTTTTAATTTCTGATAAAAATGTCTGATTAATCAGTTCAAGCGTCTTTTGTGGAGATTTTTCATTCTTGACATAGCTTTTCAGAAGAACCTTTGCCATAGACATTATAAGAGCGGAAGCGATGCCGTGTCCTGAAACATCTGCAACAACAAGCCCGTAGACTCCCTCGGAAATACTGAACGCATCGTAGTAGTCACCTCCGACGGCATCTGCGGAGAGGTATCTGGCGCCAAGGGAGAAGTCTTCTGTGTCATTGAGATCCTGCGGGAGCAGGCCCTGCTGGATGTTCCTTGCGTGTTCCAGGTCGCTGTTTATTTTGGTCTGGGCCACCTGAAGGTCATGGTTGACAACTTTGAGCTGATTGTTAGCCTGCTGAAGGTTTGTGTTTGCTTTGTCAAAGGCATCCAGAATCCGGAAGTTTTCAATGACTATTCCTGCCAGGTTAATAATTGCTGTGAGTGTCGTAATGTCATCACTGGTGATTGGTGCTCTGCGGTTTACCCGGTCCATCCATAAAACGCCTTCAACTTTAAAGCACTGGCATTTAATGCATGCCTGCCTTCTTTCATCCTCTGTACCGGAATTAGTTAAGAGACCGCTTCCGATAATGCTCCAGCAGTATGGATTAAAACCGCTGTGAGCAGGGCACATCGTTTTATTGCACTCTTTTGCTTCCCAGCACTTCCTGTTAACTTTACTTATCAGAGGTATTACAAGGTAGGCGCTGGAGGAAAGCTCTTTGTAGAAAATGTCTGATTCTGTATCCGGGTCCTCAACCAGAATATGACGGTTCAGAAAAAGGGCATCTGTGATCTCTCCGCCCTCAAATCCCAGAGGAATAGATAGAGATTTGAGCTCCTTTTCTGTAATTCCTGCAGAGGTTCCAGACTGCAGGCAGAAATCTGTTTGGTTGATCTCAAAAAGAATTACTCTGTCAAACTCCAGAATTTCCTGAATTGCAAGGAGAATTGTCTTTATTATTCCTTCGAGATCTGTACAGGAATGGAGTACTTTAGTGAGTTCATGAATGAGTGATGTGCTCATCAACTGTGCTTTAAGCACCTCATTCTGGGCTCTTAGAGTTTCAATGTGTTCTCTGTTACTAGATATATCTGATTGAAAAGTCTCCATATGGTCAAAAATAATAGTAGGCGCTCAGGAAAAAAAGCATTCAAAAGGTATTCAATAATATAGTATTGTTCCTTAACTCTTGACTTCACCCTGCCTGTTGAAGCATTTTTGTATACTTACTTAAATCTATAGTAGTACAAAACGTAATTAGAATTCGAATCGAGATATCTGAAAAGTTGCAAAAAGGAGGAGTTTTTTGAATATCAAATACAATAAGGCAAAGCAGAATCTGAAAGATGACCCGATAATGGATTCTCTTCTCAGTACAAAAGAGTTTTTTGTAAAAAACGGCAACCAGTTACTTGGGGCTGTCGTTGTAATCGTAGTTTTGATAGCCGGAGTTCTTGTTTTCAATAATGTAAGAAAATCAGGCGAAAGCAAAGCCAGTGAATCATTCGGAAAGGCTATGATCTACTACACCGAAAATCAGCTTGATAAAGCTGCCGAGCAGTTTAAACTTACAGCTGAGAATTATAGCTCAAGCCAGCCCGGCGCCCTGAGTGCTTTTCTTCTGGGCAGAATCCTCTTTGATCAGGGAAAGTATGATGATGCTATAGTGTGGTATGGTAATGCGGCAAAAGGGGCCAGATCGATTGAATTCGTAGGGGGACAGGCTCTTGAAGGAATTGCGGCCTGCTACGAGGCTAAAGGCGATACAAAGTCAGCTGTTGAAAATCTTGAAAAGGCCCTTAAAGATGACCGGATAAAATTCCGTCACAGTACAATTAAATGGAAAATTGCTCTTTTGGACGGCAAATCAGAGAAGTCGCGTTCGTACCTGAATGAAATCGTTTCCGATACAACCGCTATCGACCTTCATCAACGTGCCGAGAATCTTCTCGCATCAATGGATACAGGCTCCTGAACAGAGCATCGGATCACTAATTCGTGTTCTATACCCTTAAGAACTGGAGAATTATTTATGAAGTTTATTCTTGTAGATGATAACAGAAAGAGACGTGAGCAGATCAAAACCGCTGCTGCCAAACGTCAGTACAAAATTGTTGATTGCCCGACATCAAACGACCTGATGACCGCAATTGAGGTGGAAAAAGCCGATCTGCTGGTTATAAATTCCGATACCTGGAAAAAGAGCAAGTCAATTTACAACTATTTCAAAATCGGTAAAAAACTTGAAAGCCTCCCGGTAATTTTATATAATGCAGAAGAGGACTCTTATACAATCCAGGATCGCAACAGAAGCGACAGTGATAAAATTTTACCAAAACCTACCGAGGTTGAAACTCTGATCGAGGCGATCCAGCAGGGCGCCTGAGATCTTTTTCCGGCAGTATGGGTGAAAAATTTAAAAAGACTTTGATATTTGCTGATTCGGACAACGGTGGTGTTGTTCATATAGCAAATATCAAAGGGGGAGTAGGCAAATCTACTGTTGCCACTAATCTGGCATCAGCATTTTCAAAGCAGGGTACTACTCTTATAATTGACCTTGATGTTCAGGGAAGTGCCACAGTTGCTCTGGGCCAGGAGATTGATCCCGAAGGTGGAAGCTCCTGGAATCTTTTTATAACCAGGTTCGGCCTGCCTCAAAGCGACAAAAAATCACTGCTGGAGAGGGTAAACCAAAAGCTGTGGCAGGTTGTCCCGGGAATACCTGAATTTAAATCACCTGCAAAATCTCTAAATTCTTTAATATGTAAAGTTCATGATGGCTTGGATCTTATCGCCGCCGGGCCGGATCTTTTCAAGTCACCCTCACGATTCCAGCTTGAAAATCTCACTTATAATTTAAGGATATTACGCGAGTCTTACAAGTATATCATAATTGATACCCCGTCAGTCTGGAACCCCCTTACTAAAAGCCTTTACCATAATAGCGATCTTAACCTGATTCCAGTTACACTGAACGCTCTTTCAACCAGGAGCCTGAGGGATTATCTAACCCATGTGACTGCTCTTGCCAGACATAATCCTGCTCTGAGGGTCAGAATAATCAAAAATGAAGTGTTTGGAAAACAGAACTCAAAAATTAAGGGCAAAACCAGGACTATAAACGAAAACCGCAAATTTCTCGAAAATTTATGCGAGCAGGTTACCATCCAGAGCAGCTCGGGTGTATCGCTGCTGCCGCAGGCAATTATGTTTGATCTGGAGATCCCGGAATCGGCTATTGTCAGGGATGCTCAGGATGAGGGGCTTGCGCTCAACATGTATCATCAGTATAGTGCTATTACAAAAGCGTTCGAGGAACTGGTAAAACGTGTGCAGTACGTACTGAATACTCCTGTGTGTGCGAACGATTTCTCAAATGGCAATAAACTGAGATACGTTCCTTTTGCCCTTGCCGCGGCAGTGCTGTTAGCGGCTGTTTCGTTAAACGATCCTGTTTCAGAACTGATTGCACCTCGTCCGCTTGCACCTCAGCAGTTTTTTACCCCTTCCGGAGGTGTCTTCAGTCATACCTTCAGTGACGGAGAATCTATTTACAAAATAGCAAAATATGCCATCTCCCGTTTCAGGGCAATTGTTCCCAGTTACAGCGAAGTCAACAGGTATATAAACGAAACTGTCTCGATTCATAATCTGACATGCCGGGAAGACGAGCCGCGGGTTGATAATGTCCATTCAATTGACAAGAATGTTACTATGACATTTTATCCGCCTGAGAGTATCAAAAATCCTCAGGAAAAGGAGCTGGTGCCTGTTTACAAATATTTCATGGGTCTGGTTGATGATAAGTATGTTTATGTAACAGGTGACTGGTGCGAGAGGGGAACCGGGGGAGGACAGCCGCATTACGGGATGGATGTAGCCGCAAAATACGGTACTGTAGTTTACAGCCCGATAGATGGTGAGATTGTGCTTAAGAATAACGCAACCGCAGGAAGAACTGTGGGCGTTGTTTCCGACGGAACAGTGATCTTCTTTTCGCATCTGGACAAAAGATTTCTGAAAACAGGCGACAAGGTCAAAAAAGGCCAGGCTATCGGCACAATCGGTATGACAGGAAGAACCAGCGGCCCGCATGTGCATCTTGGCTACGGAATTCGTTCGCAGACAAATAACGATATCACTTTTGGTAAATATCACTACCGCGTTACTGATCCGAAGCTGTTTTTCTACCGTCAGATGTACATAAATAAGATTTCCGATCAGACACTTGCAAATGCTGACTGAGTTATTCTGATAATCACTTAAAGTAGTAAATAGAAAAGGTATTGAAATTCAATAGCTGTTCAATCCGGTGCAATTAGAGTAACATGGATTCATTGAACAACTGTAAACGGAACTACTGTTCTTTTATCTTTAGTCGTGATCTGGCAGAAATACTTGCCAGGTGTTGATACCCTGATTGGTATTGAATGAGACCCTGATAAATAGCTGTGATTTGCTATTCGTTTTACTATTCTACCTGACAGATCAGATAAGGAAACAGAAAATTCTGTTTGTTGATCCAGTTTCAGATCAAGTATATAATTGTTTCGTATCCCGCTGATATCAGCTTTTATGCCGCTGTTTGCGGACGCAACAGACCTGGATTTCACACTTGTCCCGTATGGGGTGTAATGATAAACTACTCTAATACTGTTGACCCATTCATTGTCTTTCAATGTTTGAGAAATAGTCTGCCTGAGGCTGTCCCCGGTGTAAAAATATTGCGCTCTGCCGATGAGTTCCCAGTCGCCATTTAAATCCTGAAAAAAATTATAGATACTCGTTACTTTCTGGTTTTCATTCAGAATTGAATCTTTACTGGTAAAGATGAGTTCTCCACTTTCAGTATCAAATGATTCGGCTATCTTTATCATAGTGCTGCCTGACCATGAGTAGGTTTCTCTAGTGGTTTGCACCCAGTTTGTATCGGCTGGAATACCGTAGAGTTTGAGTAAAAAGCTGTGTTCCTCAAGTGCTTCTGCGGTTGCCCCTGATACTTTGGAACGGGTTGAATCTGATAAGATGTTCCCATCGGCAAAAGAATAACCTGTTTCAGATATCAGTTTAACATTATGTAGTTCTTCTGGAAGAGTCGCAGCTAATTCAGGATAGAATGACAGGGTGTTTTCCGTGACCATTTTAACCATCTCTTCATCCTGCCAGACAAGGTTTAACTGGTAACTTGGGGCCTGGGAAAAATTGTTGTTTTCTGCTTCCCAGGTGAAGATCTGCCCGTTAGCAACCTTTCCGTCCTGGTAATTGTAGACTAATTTCATAATGTCTTCCTGGCTGCCATCACTTTTCAAAATTGCCTCAACAGGTTTTCCGTTTAAACTCTGGGTGACCTGGCATATCATTGCCGTATCACCCCAGTTACCTGAAAGGGTATCCCAACTCTGCATAAAAAACCACTTGTAAGGCGTATCTGACTCAAAATCGAAATAATTAGACTGCCCGTGTACTGGGAAATAAATGCTTAAAAAAAACAACACACCTGCTATCAGCCGGGATTTTCCATGAAGATGCAACTTTGGCATATTAAAGCTCCTTATAAGAGTAGCACTTTTTCACTGCGCCTTCTCGAGAGTTTGATTATTGTACTCTTTCTAATGTTATTCCGTGGATAAGTGTGGTGATGGTGTCCCAGTTAGACACAGGGCGGTTTACAAATCCCTCTTTAATTATTTCATAGCTATATTTGAATGGCGTTGTGTATATCAAAAAACTGGCATTAGTATATCCTGTCTGCACCGGAAAATAATTTCCTAAAAACACCGGAAAAAGATTTCCCATTGATTTAGAAGATAACCAGGTAATTAAAAGGTATGGGAGATAACCCCAGGGGGATCCCCCTGGGGTTGACTATAG